>JAYWAX010000615.1:0-8833 GCA_043782125.1 Acetobacteraceae bacterium
GGATGATCGCGCCATGCTCGCCCGCGCCGGAAATGGCTGGAAAACTTTCGCCGCGGAATCCCTCGATGGCCTCCCGGCAGGCCAGCAGGCGGTTCGCGGCCGACATTTCCGTCTCGCGGTTGGACGGGCCGATTTCGGATAACCAGTGCAGAAAGCGGCACATCGCCACTGCGTCGCGCGCATGTGCGTTGCGCGTGCCCGCCTGCTCCACGGCGTTCTTCTTCGCTTTCGGCAACAAACATGGATCGGGGCCGCCCACGACTTTCGCGCCAGCCTGTTTCAACCGCTGTGCAAACCAGACGGGGGACCCCGCCGGATCGACCCGCACGGTCTTGCCCGCGAGGCGATCGAGCGCCGCAGGCAGCGCCTCCCGGTTCGCGACCGCGACGCCATTGCCCAACCAGGCGCGCATTGCCTCGGGCAATTTCGCCGCATCCATGAACAGCTCCGCGCCGCCATCGGCATGGGCCAGCGCGAAACCCAGGGCGAAGGGCGTGAACGGCACGTCGCCGCCCCTGATATTGAACAGCCACGCGACCGAGGCCGGGTCGCTCAGCACTGCGCTGTCCTGCTTCGCCTCTTTCAGCAGCGCAGCAATGTCCTGGCGCTTGTCCGCGCCGGATCGGCCCGCGAGGTTCAGCGGTTGCGGCACGGCTTCAACCAACGGCGCGGCGGGCCGATCGGTCCAGACGGAGTCCACTGGGTTGGTGTCCACCGGCATCATCGCGAGGCCCGCCTTGGTATAGCGCGCCAATCCTTCCTCGCTGACGAGCCACGGGTCGAAGCCGATCTTCGCGCCCGCCGGGGCGTTGGCGGCGATCCAGGCCTCCGGCGGGTTTTCCGACACGTGCAGCCGCGCCCATAGCGCTGCGTCGGTCTGATCTGCCAGTTGCAGCACATAGCGTCCGTCGGTGAACACCGCCGCCTTGTCTGCCAGCACCACGGCGAGGCCCGCGCTGCCGGTAAATCCGGTCAGCCAGGCCAGGCGTTCGGCAGCGGCGGGCACGTATTCGCCCAGATGCTCGTCGGCGCGTGGGACGATGAAACCATGTAGTCCGCGTCGCGCGAGTTCGATCCGCAATGCGGCCAGGGGTGTTTCGTGCATTTTATTCTCCATCGGCGGCGCCTGACGAAATTTCATACCTGTTGATGACCATATGCGTACCGCGCATGCCGGGTCCGGCGTTTTGACGCTTATCCACACGGGGCTCCGGGCATATGTTGCGTTGCACCAAAACCCGGGGGCGCCCCGCCAGCCTGACAGAGCGTTCGACCCAGGTGAATTTTGGAGAGTGAGCCATGAGTGCACCGATCGCCAAGAGCCAGATGGCCTTTGAACTACCGAAGCTGAGCTATATCGACACAAGCTGGGAAGAGCCAACCGTTCAGCCAGCCCGCGAAACGGTCGAAGAGAGCGGTTTCACGGCCTGGATCGCGGCCCGTATCGCCGATATCGGCGTCTGGCGCGCCAAATCGCGGTCCTTCGCCGAGCTGAACAGCCTGTCCGACCGTGAATTATACGACGTGGGCCTGAACCGGGGCGATCTCGACCGCGTGTTCGACGACCGTCTTAACCGGGACCTGATGAACCGCGGCCGTTTGGTTTAATAACGGCGCCGGTCCCCTGCGGCCCGGTACTTTCAGTCCACCCCGTGGTCCGCTTCGGGTTCGACCCCTCGCGATCCCTGGGCTTTGCCCAGGGACCGGGAGCGGCGGGAAGGCGGCGGATGACAACGGGGATCTCCCGGTTGGCGCGGCTTCCGCCGTTGGGATGTCGCTTCCATCCGCGTTGCGCAGATTTTCGAGCGGGAGTGCGACCCAGGTTTTCTGACTGATCGGCCTCAAGCCATCGTGCCCTTCGCTTCGCCGGGGCGGAAATTCCTGTCGGACATCCAATCGCCGCGCGACAGACGCGACACAAAACCTTGGCGCGCGCGACACGCCCGCGACAATCCGATGGTAATGTCTGCCTCACGCCACGGGCCAGGGCGGATACCGGATCGGTATGGTGTGAGCTTCGGGACAGGATCGCCCAGGCGGCCATTCGTAGATTGAGTCATCGGGCCAGTGCCCGGGGGAAACGCGATATGGCAATTTCGACCTGGCACGGCCCGAACGGCGCGAATTGGTGGATGGCGCCATTCTGGAGCACCGGCATTGTCCCGTCCGCCGGCGACGACGTTGTCATCGCCCAGAACGGTGCGCCATATGTGATGACGTTGTCGCTGTTCGATGCGTTCGCGCACTCGGTCACCGTGAACAGCGCCGCCACGACGTTCGACATCGACGCGGCGCTCCATCTGGGTGGGAACCTCGCGATCAAGTCTGGCACGGTGGTGTTGCAGCAGCACGGCACGATTATCGGCGGCACGATCGTGCCGGCCGGAAACGGGCACATTGTGTTTCAGGACGGCATGCTGTCCGGGACGACGCTCCGGGGCGCGCTGACGCTGACCAATGCCAGCACGGGTTTCCGGGTGCAAAACGGGATCACGCTCCTGAACGCTGCGGGCAACGGACCGGGTACGCTTAATATCGGTAACGTCAACGGATTCGTCGAGTTCGAAGGCGGCGCGACTCTGGATAACGCGACCATCAATATCGGTTCGAATTCCAACGACCGGATCGACGTGCTCGACACGGGCCAGTCCAGCCCAAACAAACTGCTGTTTCTTGGCCCGAATCTGACGCTGAACCACACCGGCAAGAACGCGAAACTCGCCAGTTACGACGATACGTCGCTGGTCAACGCGGGCAGCATCGCCGCCCATCGCGCCGGCGGGTTCCTGGATATTACCGGCAATAACTTCGCCAATATCGGCGTCATGACGGTCGCCAACAGCGACACGGTCCTGGTTGAAACGCTGAAATTTTCCAATTCCGGTTCGATCTCGGTCGCCACCGGCGGCGAGCTGGATTTCGCGACCTTCGCGACCACGGCGCAATTCGGCGACGTCAGAAACCTTGGCGGAACGCTGGCGTTTATCGGCGTGGGCGAACTTGACAACACCGGCGCGATTTTCCGCATTGGCACGGGCAGCACGACCGGCGTCGTCACCCTTGAAAACGACGCGACGATCAAAGGCGGCACGGTGATCGACGGTGGCGCCGGCCTGATCGCCAAGGGCGGCATCCTCGACGGCCTGACTTATCGCGGATTGTTGAACCTGAGCGCCAAGGGCGCGCACATCGCGATCCAGGACTCCGTCACGTTCGAAAGCGCGATCGCGCGGGAAGGCGGCCTTGGCAACGGGGCGATCGCGTTGACGGGCAAGGGCGCTTATCTGGACTTCTGGAACGACAGTACCCTTGCGAACGTGTCCATTTCCATCGGCAGCGCCTACCTGGGCGGTACGGGCGGCGACACGATCCAGGGCGCGGTTGCCGTGGCCAATCAGCCGTCGCGGCTGACGCTGGCCAGCACGGCCACCATCCATCAGACCGGCCAACTGGCGACACTCGATGCCGGGCCCGTGGCGAATTGCCTGATCCTGAATTACGGATCGATCGACGCCAGCTTCACCAATGGCACGATGAAGGTGAAAGGCAACGCCTTCAACAACCAAGGATCGATCTCTGTCGGCAACGGCGAAACCATGCTGATCGGGTCCACGCAGTTTCTGAATGGCGGCGAAATCGCGGTTTCCGGCGGCGGCGCGTTCCGGCTGGAAAATAACCTCAAAAGCGGCGCACTGGGCTCGATCCACGACAATGGCGGCGCGGTGATCCTCGATGGGATCGCGGTGGACAACAGCGTGGCGTTTTTACAGGTTGGCGCGGGCAGCGCTATCGACAACCTCACGCTGGAGGAAATTCCGACATTTTCCGGGACCACAGGCGTAACGATTAAAGGCGGAATCGTTGAGGACACCGGCGGCGGCCTGATCATTCATAACGCGACGCTCGATGCCCTCGGCGTGTTCGGTGCGATTGCTGTCACCGGGGCCAATCACCAGTTGACGCTGAAGAATAACGTCGTGCTCGCCGGACTCGACGGGGTTTCGCCGGGTATGGTCACCGTCGACAAGTTCGCGACCATGAGCCTTTTGGGGCCCACCACGCTGGACCACGCGACCATCGCGGTGGGCGCGGGCGCGACATTCGGCGGCGAATTGTTCGGCACGCATAAGGTGACCTTCGGCGCCAGCCTGATCGTTCGCGACGTCGGCGATGGCGGTGTTTCGACGATCTGGGATGGCGATGGCGGCGCCGGCGCGATGCTGGTGAACAACGGTCTGATCGAGGCCACGACAGCGTCGGGGTTCATGAACATCACGGGCACGAAGCTGGTCAATCACGGCACGCTGCGGGCCACCAATGGCGGTGTCGTGGACATCGCTTCGACGTCATTCAGCAACGATGGCACGATGTTCGCCGATCTGGGCGGCATCCTGTCCATCGGCAACAACTCCTACGGCGCAAAAACCACTGTCACGGCGTTGGGCAACGCCGATGTGGCCAGCGGCGGCAGGCTGTCGCTGATCGCGGACCTCGCGACGAGCCAATTATCCGGCATTACGAACACCGGAGGAACCGTTGTCGTCAGCGGCCACCTGAACAACGCCGGATCGGTGCTGCTGACCGGTCCCGGAACGAAGCTGGGGCATGTGCGGGTCGCGGGCGAAATTTCGGGCGGCGTTGTGGTCGATGCCGCCGGCGACACGTCCTTTACCGGCGGGGTTCTCGATGGCGTTGCCTACGCCGGGACCATGCGGTTGTCCGGTAAAAACGACGCGGTCAATATCCTGAACGGGATCGCGTTCAGCGGTCCGAACCTGTCTGGGAAAGGCGGCATCGAGCAGACCGGAATCGGCGCGACCGTGAAATTCCTGACGTCCACGGTTCTCGATCAAGTGGTCTACGATGTCGGGGCGGTGAGCGGCTTCAGTTGGATCGACGTGGGCGGTCCCACGCAGACACCAACCGTTTTGACATTGGGCTCGAACAGTTTTCTGCATCAGACCGGCGCCGATATCGAAATCCTTGGCTCTTCCATCGGACAGATGTCCGGCCTCGTGAACAAAGGCGGAATTCTGGCCGATTTCGCGGGCGGCGTCATGAACATGACCCAGTATTCCGGCCTAGCCAGCTTCGCCAATGAGGGAAACTTCACTGTCGCCAACGGGGAAGTCGCGACCATTGGCTGGGGTCAGGTCACGAACACCGGCCACATCGTCATTGGCGCCGGGTCCAAAATGCTGCTGCAACCGATATTCACGCTGACCAACCTCGTGGGCACCCAACTCAACGGCGGCACGTGGGAGGTCGACGCGAACGCGACGCTGGAACTGGCGAAAAACCAGGCGATCTTCATCGACAACGCCGACATCACAGAGCGCGGCGCGGGCGCGTCGATCCAGAGTTACGATACGAACTCCAAACAGGAAGTTGGGCTGGACACCACGTTGGGGACCATCGGAAAATCCGGCGCCTTGCATCTACTGGGCGGGCACACGCTGATCAATAACACGGCATTTTCCAATCAGGGGCTGCTGGAACTCGGCGGCGGCATGTTCCGGACGGCGGCGTTTACGAATGCTCTGGGCGCGACATTGGTGGGGTTCGGGACAGTCGGGACGGCCGCGGTCAACGCGGGATCGATCGAGGCGCGCGGGGGCCTGCTGGATATCGCGAAAGGAGTCACCGGCGCCGGTTCGTTGCAAATCGACACCGGCGCGTCGTTGCATGTCCACAGCGGCAGCGAACTGACAAACTTCAACGGCGCGAACGCCGGGCTGCTGTTGGACTCGCCCGCGACGTTCTCCGCTACATTGGTCCATACGGCGCCGACCGACTGGCTCGATCTGGCCGGGGTACACGCGATTTCCGCGCATTTTTCAACCAGCGTGCTGACGGTGAATACACTGGGTGGCGCGCTTCATTTCAATTTGGCCAACAGCACGGCCGCGGGGGTCACGCTGGCGGACGACGGCTCTGGCGGCACCCGCGTCACCTTCGTGAACAACCGCGTTCCCGGGCCCGTCGCCGGGGCGAGCGCCGGTTTGGTTTTCCCGTCGCTGGCCTTTATCGGCGGCGCCGCCAGTCCCGCATCGGATGGCCCGGTCCTGCCGGACAGCCCCTTCGCCGCGGCCGCCTTGCTTCCGGGCCTGGACCTGCCGGTGCCTGGATTGCCCGCCGGGTCCGGCGGCATGGACCCCGGTGGACTGGTTACGGGCGCGCTGGGGTGGAGCCTGCCGCAAGACAATGCGACCGCCATGCCGATCGGATTTCATGCATAACGCCCGCCTCCCGCGCCACGCACGGCGCGGGGGCTGCGGACGCGCCCCCCAGACCCGCGCGCCAGTCAGTTCGCCAGCTTCGCCCGCATTGTGGCCTTATAAGCGTCCATCGTCATAAACCCCGCCTCTTCCCGGCAATGCGCCTCGGTCCACCGTAGGATTTCTTCGTCCGAGGCCTGAAGATCGAATGGCGCGCCATGTGGCTGTGGCACATGGAACGGCGTGTCGAGATAGGCTTCCACCGTGTTGCCCTCTGGGTCCAGGAAATAGCAGGACCACGCGTTGCCGTGGCAGGTCACGCGCATCCCGGTCGCGCCATGCGCCAACGCGAGGTTGTGAACTTCGCGAAGCTGCGACAACGAATCGATCATGAAGGAAATCTGGTTGATCGGGTTGAACCCCTCGGTATCCGGGCGCCCCGAAACCAGCACGAACTGGTGATGATTGTCCGGGCTGCTGCTCATGAACGTCAACTCGATGCCCGACCGCCCCACGCCTTTATCGGTAATCGTCAGTCCGAGAACGGTGGTGTAGAAGTTTTCCAGCAGCGGCTTGTCGTGCGCATAAATACCAACATGCGCGAGCCGGGCGTGAATGGCCCCCATTGTCTGTTCCTCCAGGTTACGATTGGTCGGGATTGAAGGACGCCGCCGCGCCTGGCGCAAGGGCGGGCGGTCAAAAGACCAGGCGCGCGCCCACCAGCGTGAGGACCGCCGCCAGCATGGGGCGGATCACGAAGTCGGGGACACGCACGGATAAATAACTGCCCAGTACAATGCCGGGGATGGAGCCGCTGAGCAGCGACACCAGCAAATGCCAGTCCACCGAGCCAAGATACAAATGGCCGGCACCCGCGACCAGCGTCAACGGCACCGCATGGGCGATATCGGACCCCACGATGACCGGCATCTCCACGCGTGGATACAGCAGCAACAGCGCGGTCACGCCCAACGCGCCGGCGCCAACGGAGGAGACGGTGACGAGAACGCCCAGTACGGCGCCGGTTGCGATCGTGAGCGGGCCAACGCGGCCGGCCGTGGCGCGCTCCAGTACTGGGCCGGCGAAGGCGAGAAATCGCCGCCGGAAGATCAGCGACAGCGCGGTCAGTAGCAGCATGACGCCCAGTACTGCGGAGATCGTCCGGCCGTTGCCGGACCCCGCCGCACCGAAATGGGACATAACCCAGATGGTCGCGAGAGTCGCGGGCACGCTGCCGGCGGCGAGCCGCCCGACGATCCGCCAATCCACGGTATTGTTCAGCCCATGGACCAGGGTGCCAACGAATTTCGTGGCGGAGGCATAGAGAAGGTCCGTGCCCACCGCCGTCGCGGGGTGGATGCCGAACAGCAGCACCAGCATGGGCGTCATCAGCGACCCGCCGCCGACGCCGGTTTGCCCGACCAACAAGCCGATGAAGAACCCGGACAGCGTGAACCGGGGATCGATGGTTGCCAGAAAGCTCATGCGAACACCTGCCTTTCGCGCGGGTGCGTCTGGGTCATGTTCCAGCCAGAGGCGCGGCGGATCGATCCGGCCACAGCGACGCCATCGCGTGGCCCAGAGCGGGACATAGCACGATTTCCGCGGCACCGACGGCGAAAGCGAGCGCGGCGTTGCCCGACCAGGCCAGGACCAATGCCGACAGGGCCACGCCGCCCATGGCGCGGCCCGCGGCTGCGCGCCAGAATGACCGATCGGGCCGGACGACGCGGGCTGTCGCGCTTTCCCAGCGCGTTTCCGGCGTTTCGCCGTCCGCCTCGACGACGCCCAGAGCCACGGTCTGGTTGGTCATGCGATCCACCAGAATCAGCGCGCCAAGCGTCCGGTCTTTGGCGTAAGGCGCGGCCACGATCGTCCGGTCGAAGGTCAGATCGGTCAGCGCGAGCTCGTTCATCGCCAACCCGGCGGCGGGCCGCGTGCCAAAGGTCTGAATATCGATCGCGTGGCGTATACGCGCGATTTTCGCGGTGGCGGTTTCGGTGCCGATCCGGACCAGGAAGCTCTGTCCCGGCGTCGCCGGCGTTTCCGCCATCCACAGCAGCCGCGCCACGGCACCGGAGACCGGGTTCGCGGCGCCGTCCGCCGGACAGATCACGTCGCCGCGGGAAACGTCGATCTCGCTGGTCAGGGTCAGAGTCACTGCCTCCCCCGCCACGGCGAAATCCCGCGTGCCACGCGGCGTGACGATACTGGCGATCCGCGACCGCTGGCCCCCGGGCAGCGCGACAATGGGCTGTCCGGCGCGGACTGTGCCGCCGGACACGGTGCCGGCATATCCGCGAAAATCCAGATTGGGGCGGCTGACCAGTTGCACCGGCAGCCGGAATTCTGCTCGCGCGTCCGTTTCGGTACCGACCTGAATCGTTTCCAGGTGATCGAGCAGAATGGCGCCCTTATGCCAGGGCGTCCGATCCGACGCGGTGGCGATATTGTCGCCCTCCCGCGCGCAAATCGGAATCGGAACAATATCGGAAAATCCCAGTGTCGTGGCCGCCACCCGGAAATCCGCCACGATGCCGTCGAATACGTCTCGCGAGAACCCCACGAGGTCCATTTTATTGACCGCGAGAACGACGTGCTTCACGCCCAATAAC
>JAYWAX010000616.1:0-3186 GCA_043782125.1 Acetobacteraceae bacterium
GGGAAATGATCAATCGACTCGGGGGGCGTGTTTGACATTCCTGCCAAGAATCATACCGAATCCGAAAGTGTCAAAGGCTATCTTAGTGCCTATGGGGCACGCCCCCGACCGGCCATCGGGAGCGGCAGCTCATTGCGAGAGTGGCCACGATCAACTGCGGCAAGCGCCTCTCGACGAATCGCCGTGCCGCGCCGGATGGCACGGTCAAGCCGTGCCATGACATGAACGAGACGCAACGATTGATCCATTGCGACGCCCTCTCCGCGTCATGGCACGCCCCCGAGCGGGCCATCGGGGGCGGTAACTCATTGCGAGAGTGGCCACGATAAACTGCGGCAAGCGCCTCTCGGCGAACCGCCGTGCCATGATGTGAACGAGAGGCCGTGACCAGAATCAATCGTTCGGACGTTTGGAATTACTCGACGGGCACGAAGATGGAATGGCGCATTTTGCCGCCGATCGACTGCGACAAATGGCCTTTTCCGCTGATGTCCTCGACCAGGATGACCTCGCCCGCGCCGATTTCGCGGGCTTCGCCGTCGCTGGCGGTGATCTTCACGCCGCCATCCAGGTTAATGATATATTGGCGGCGCGGCGCAGGATGCCAGGACAGATCGTAATCGCCGGCCGTTTCGCGGAAGATGATGCCCGTGGCCGGCAAACGCGCGGACAGCTTGCTGCCGTTCCGTTCCTCGACCCATTGCACTTCGACATCGCGCCAGTGAGTTTCGCCGGCATCGTCGACATAGATGTTGTGAATACGCATTTTCTTATGTTCCCCTATTCGATCGGAATGAAGATGGAGTGCCGCATTTCGCTGTTGATGGATTTCGACAAATGACCTTTGCCTTTGACATCCTCGACCAGGATGATTTCGCCCTTGCCGATTTTCCGCGACTCACCGTCGCTGGCGGTCAATTCGACGCCCGCGTCGAGGTTGATAATGTATTGCCGCCGCGGCGCGGGATGCCACGGGCGGTCGTGTTCGGCCTGGGTCTGGCGGAAGATGATCCCATTGACGAATTGAAGCGCCGAGGTTTTGCCCTCCGGACCTTCGTTTTGCCAGTCGGCCTCAATGTCGCGCCAATGCGACTCGCCGCTTTCGTCGCAGTACAGATTGTGGATATGGATACCCATCGTTTCGCGTGTCCTATTTATTCTGCCAGTTCGGCTTGCGCTTTTCTGCGAACGCCCGCGGCCCCTCGACATAATCGTCGCTCGCGACATTTTCCTGCTGCGTCGGGTAAACGGTGCGCATCGCGGTTTCCAGCGATGGTTCGTCCATCCCGCGATACGACGCCTGCTTCGACGCGCGCACCGCTTTCGGCGAGCATTCCAGGATCATGTTGGCCCAGCGTTTAGCACCTTCCAGGGCCTGGCCTTCCGGAACGACTTCGGTGACAAAGCCGAGTTCGAACCCTTCCTTGGCGGGCACGCGCCGGCCCGTCAGAATCATGCCCATGGCTTTCTTCATCGGGATCATGCGCGGCAGACGATGCACGCCACCCGCGCCCGCGATCAGGCCCACCCGAGGTTCCGGCAGCGCGAACAACGCGTTCTCGGCGGCGACGATGAGGTCGCAGGCGAGCGCGGTTTCGAAGCCGCCGCCCATGGCCCACCCGTTCACCGCCGCGATCATCGGTTTATCGAGATCGAAACGAGAGGCGATGCCCGCGAAGCCGCGCGGACCGTTCGGGCGGCGTTTGCCGGACGCCTGAATTTTCAGATCGTTGCCGGCAGAGAACGCTTTGCCGCCGGCGCCGGTGATAATACCGACCCAAAGATCGTCGCGCGCGGCGAATTCGTCCCACACCTCCGCCAGTTCGTCGTTGGCATCGGCGTGCAACGCGTTCAGCACTTCCGGCCGGTTGATCGTGACGATGCGGATGCGGCCCTCGTCCTGGACTGTGCAAAACTGCCGGGTCATTCTGCGATCACCTTTTCCGATTTCAACGCGCCGATGGCGTCTTTGTCCATTTTCAACCAGTCGGCAAGAATATTGCCGCTGTGTTCGCCCAAAAGCGGCGCGGGTCCGACGGTGGGCGGGGTGCCGCCAAAGCGCACGGGCCAGCCGCTCATGACATAATCGCCGACCGCCGGGTGTTTCATGGTCTGGCGTATCTTGCGGTCCTGAAAGCTTTTGTCGTCGGATAGTTCGCGCGTATCCAGCACGGCGCCAGAGGGTATGGTTGCGCCGCTGACAAGGTTCATCGCGGTGTGTTTATCGTGTTTCAGCGTCCATTCGGTCACGATCGCATCGACCTCCTCACGCCGTTCGGTGCGCCCGGCGGGGGTGTCGAACCGGCTGTCGCCGATCAGGTCCTCGCGCCCCATCACCTTGCACAGCCGGGTCCAATGTTCGGGGTTGGCGGCGCTTGTGTAGATATAGACATAATCGTTCGGGCCGCCGCCTTTGCAGGGGTAAACGCCGATCGGCGGGTTGCCGCCGCCCACGGTCTTCGACCCGGCGCGCGGTGCCGCCTTGCCGTCGGTGCGTTCCATGAAGGCGAAGGCGTTGCGGATGTAATGCATGATGGAGTCCTGCATCGCGAGTTGCAGGTGCTCGCCTTGTCCGGTCCGTTGGCGGCGGATGTAGGCGCCAAGAATGGAAATGGCCATGATCATGCCGGTGCCGGTATCGCCGATGGTGGCGCCGGGCTTGCAGGGCGGGCCGTCTTCCTCGCCCGTGATCGACATCAGCCCGCCGCAGGCCTGCGCGATCATGTCGAAAGCGAGACCTTTTTCGAAGGGGCTGCCGGTGCCGAAGCCTTTGATCTGGCAGAAGATGATCGACGGATTGATCGCCTTGACGACGTCATAGCTCAGACCGAGCCGTTCGATCGCGCCGGGCGCGAAATTCTCGATCATCACATCGGCATTTTTGACCAGATCCTTGACGAGCTGGAGCCCGCGGGGATCCTTCAGGTTCAACGCGATCGAACGTTTGTTCGAATTATACTGCAAGAAATACAGCGCATCGACGCCCGCGCCGGTGCGCCCGGAGGAACGGCCGGGATCGCCCGCGCCGGGATTTTCGACTTTCACCACGTCCGCACCCATCCATGCCAGGGCTTCGGTGCACGATGGTCCGGCCTCGAACTGGGTCAGGTCGAGGACCTTCAAACCCGTCAGACAATTTTCCCCACTCATGGACTGGCGCTCCTTGGCTGCTTTCCGTGAAGCCTA
>JAYWAX010000617.1:0-8791 GCA_043782125.1 Acetobacteraceae bacterium
TAGCGAAACCTGCCAATCGAGCCGGGCCTTGCTTAGCAGGCTGGCGGCTTCGATGGGCGCCCAGCCGTGCGCAGCTTTCCAGAACCGCGCCAGCTCGCGGTTCAGCGATTCAATGCGATCGATGACCTCGGCCGGCGGCGTTTGATGCAAACTCATGGCGGCGCATCGTATCAGAACCGCGCAGCGGAAAAGAGGCCACGCCCACACCCTCCTTGAGACGGACTTGTTGGAAATTCAATCGGCTGATTTCATTGGCCGAAAAACTCGTCTCACGACTTACCGATTGCTGGATGCCTTCGTGGTCAGACTGGGCGATCGCCGAGAGGTTTTCCACCAGAGCCACCGCGCGGCTGACCGGACGCTTATACATCGCGGCGCTATCATACTTCAGTATCTTCGCGGACACGCGCCATCTGCATCAGCCGGCAGATACGCCGCATCGCGCCACCCTCCGCCCACTCGAATTCAACGACCCTTTTTCGCCAAAAAATCGCCAAAGGCCGCCGCGTATCCATGAACATTCGCCCCCTACCGTGGCACCGAACCAAGGCTAGCCGCGCGCAGTCCAAACCCCGCCCAAACCGAAATAATCACAAATATCAGCTTATGAACGGGTATTTATCGATATCGACCCATCCCGCCAACATCCGTTTGTTGCGCACCTGACCGGTCGTCGACTCGCCGGTCATCATGCAGGTCGCCAGCTCGTACTGGCGTTGCACCAGGCGGCATTCCTGGTTCGGCCACGCGCCCTGACCCGCATCCGCCGTCCACCAGTTGATATCCATCGGTCCCTTTCCCGGGCTTACCATAATGCCGATATGGACCAAAATCGAGTCCGGATCGTGCGTATCGCATAAAGCATAAATATCGCCCGGCAACGGCCGTTGTCCCGCCTGTCCCGCCGAACCCGCCAACGCCTGAAGGAACGGTGAATTCGGGGTCCAGGCCTGTTGCTTCCGTGCGGCCGTGCGAACGGAATTCAGCCCGCAGCTCGCGATACCGTCTTTCATCAGGCCGGCCGGCACGCCCAGTTGTTTGGCCACGTAACCCGGCAGCGAACCACAGGTGGTCGTATGGTTCCCGGGTTTCGGCAACGTCGCATCGCGCGCGATTTCAGCGGAGGGGTCGTACCCGCTGCCAAGTTCCATCCATCTGGGGTTGCCGCCGCTACCGTTTTTATAGGCGCCACCCATGACCTTTGGCAGAATCTCGAACAACACTTTACGCCGGCGAGGGCTCAAACTGCCGGGGTCGCTTACCAGATCTTCGATGTTGATTACCGGCGGCGGGAACCATTTTGTCATGACAGCCTGTCTCCATTATTCCAATCCAGCGCATGCGAAGCACCGGCGATAACGGACCATAGCCCCGCTTTGTCGCGTCACCATCGCGCGAAGCGATCATTTTTGTCGCGTGTGTCGCGCCAGATGCCAAGGCAAAGCCCCCGCGGGCGGCGTCCGCGCTTCGCGGCCCACAAGAGCAGCACCGCATGCGTGCCCCGGTTGCTCAACCGCCCGCCGCGGGCCAACATCGGGACGGAAATTCAGGGAGCACGGACATGGGACCATTGGCGGGCGTCAAAATCGTCGAATTCACGGGGATCGGACCAGCGCCGATGGCCGCGATGATGCTGGCGGACATGGGGGCGACGATCATCCGCATCGATCGCACCGGCCCGGCCGATCTGGGCGTGCCGATGCCCGACCAATTCGAATTCACCAAACGCAGCCGCGCGACGATCGGGCTCGACCTGAAACAGCCGGCCTCGGTCAAACTCGCGCTGCGGCTGATCGACGGCGCGGATGCCCTGATCGAGGGGTTCCGCCCAGGGGTGATGGAGCGACTGGGCTTGGGGCCGGACGTGTGTTTGCAGCGGAACCCGAGGCTGGCTTATGGGCGTGTGACCGGGTGGGGGCAGGAGGGGCCGCTGGCGCTCGCCGCAGGGCATGACCTGAACTACATCGCGCTGACGGGCGCGCTGCACGCCATCGGGCGCAAGGGCCAGAAGCCGACGCCGCCGCTGAACCTGGTGGGCGATTACGGGGGCGGGGCGCTGTATCTGGTGACCGGGTTGCTGGCGGCGATCATCTCGGCGCGCTCGACCGGCTCTGGGCAGGTGGTCGATGCCGCGATGGTGGATGGCGCGCTGTCGCTGATGACGCCGATTTACGCGATGAAGGCGGGCGGACGTTTCACCGAGGCGCGCGGCGAAAACCAGCTCGATTCGGGGTCGTATTTTTACGAGGTATACGCGTGCTCCGACGGGCAGTTCATTTCGATCGCGTCGATCGAGGCGAAGTTCCATGCAGAATTGCTGCAACGCCTGGAAATCGATCCGGCGACGATGCCGCCGCAATGGGACAAGGCGAAATGGCCGGATAACAAGGACCGGCTAACGGCGTTGTTCGCGACACGGACCCGCGATGCCTGGTGCCGCGTGCTGGAAGGCACCGACGTCTGCTTCGCCCCGGTCCTGTCGATGGACGAGGCGCACACGCACCCGCACAACGCGGCCCGCGCGGCCTTCATCGACGTCGGCGGCATGCGCCAGCCCGCGCCCGCACCACGGTTTGGCACGACGAAGCTCGACCATCCCAAGGCACCGGGCGCGGTCGATCCTCGCGAGACACTGAAGGAATGGGGGCTGTCGCGCGACGAACTCGCCGCATTGCCGGTCTGACGCGCCAGATCTGACGAAGACGCGCTTGCAGGTGGCCGGGCGCATCGGTATCCTTTCGTCCACTTGCGAACGATTCGCAATAAGGAGCGTCCAAGGATGGGTCAAGTCAGCCAGATCGCCCGCCGGTGCGAGCGAGCCGTGGTCACCGCCTATTCCGAGCTGCGGGAGCACGGCTCGGACGATATGTCCGCGTTCGTGGCCTGCACGACGCTGTACCGCATCCACCATCCCGAGTCCTCCCTGAACGAGGCGAGGCGGCTGGTGGCGGAATGGGTAGACCAGCATTTGGATCGCGGCACGGGTCAGGCGCGGGCGATGGGCTGACCTGCGATTGTCACGGCGCCAGACCGCCACGATCCGACTCAATCGCCGCGAGAACCGCTGCCACTGCCAGCCGCGCCATGCCGTCGTCGGGTCCGCCGGGCGGGGACAGGATCGGCAGGATTTGGCTGGCGTGGTGGAACGGAGGCGTTGTCCCGAACAGCGCGTAGGTGCGAACGCCCACGGCGGCGGCCAAATTCATGACCCCGGTGTTGTTTCCCACGTAGAACGCCGATGCCCCCAGAAGCGCCGCCGTTTGCCGCATGTGCCAGCCCAGTACCGGCACAGCGCGCGCGGCAAGCGGGCCCAGAGCGGCCCGAATGCCGTCGGCAAGTGCGTTGTCGTCCGGTCCGCCCAGAAGCACGATTGATGGCCAACCGGCGCCCAGCAGCGCGCCCGCCAGCGCCGCCAGTTTGCCGGTTCCCGCCTGGCGGGAGGTTTCGCTGCTGCCGATGCCGACCGCAACGAAGGGGCCAGGCGGCGGCGCCAGTTGGGCGCGGGCTTCGGCTGATTCGACCGCGGTCACGGCGAAATGCGGCTCGGCGGACGGCAGCGGAATGCCCGCGGCGGCCAGAAAGCGGGTCGCCCTTGTGTGTTGATGCAGGTCGGCGGCCTCTGGCGGCAGGAAGGGGCCGCCGCTGAGGAACCATCGCTGCGTCCCCCAGCCATAGCCGCGCCGGTCGGGAATTCCCGCGAGCCATGCCGCGGCCGCGAGCGTGTGGCTGTGGTGCAAAAGCACCATCTTGTCGAAGCGGCGTGCCCGTAAGTCGCGGGTCAGGCGCACAAACCCCAGCGGGCCATCGTGCCGGCCCAGGCGTCCCGAGGGATTGAGGTCCACCCACAGAATATCGGCGACCGCGGGATCGCCGGCCCAGAGTTGATCCGCCAGGGAGCGCGGTTTGGCGATCAGTGTGACCGGCTGGCCCAGATGTGCGGCGATGGCGCGGATATGCGGCAGATGCCAGACCATGTCGCCGATGCCGGGCAGAGGCTGAACCACGGCGACACGCATGGCGGGAACCTTTTCGTCGTGGCCGGGGTGGCCAGATGGGGACGTTTGCGCCGCGATCGGCTCCCCGGGGCGGGCCCGGACTGACATTGGGCCGGCCAGGCGAGGCCGGTCTCAGACCCGCGCCCGGATCATCGCGACGGCATGCTCGACCGCCGCGATCCGGATGGCGGCGCGATCGCCGGGCAGCACGCGGCGTTCGCTGACAACGGGCTGACCCTTTTGCGCCAGGCCAAAGCAGACGGT
Source organism: Acetobacteraceae bacterium (assembly GCA_043782125.1). GTDB lineage: Bacteria > Pseudomonadota > Alphaproteobacteria > Acetobacterales > Acetobacteraceae > Rhodopila. Next base: position 4,260 of record JAYWAX010000617.1, read on the forward strand.
GCCCACCGGCTTTTCCGCGCTGCCGCCGCCCGGACCGGTCACACCGGTCACGGACACGGCGATCGTCGCACGCGACCGGGCCAGGGCGCCTTCGGCCATCGCGCGCGCGACCGGCTCGCTGACCGCGCCATTGGCTTCGATCAGCGCCATCGGCACGCCGACAAGGTCGTGCTTCGCCGCGTTCGAATAAGTGACGAAGCCGCGATCGACGACGTCCGATGCGCCCGCGATGGCGGTCAGCGTGGCGGCGACCAGGCCGCCTGTGCAGCTTTCCGCCGTTGCGAGCAGGATGCCTTTGGCGCGGCAGGCGGCAAGAAGCGCCTCGGCCTTGGCCAGCAAGGTGTCGGAAATCATGCGTGGTATCCAGGTCCGCGTTGTCGCGCGATTGACACCGGATCGCCGCGCTCTGGCAAGGCCCGCCCCGGGTCGTTCTGTCCCTTACGCCTTCCCCTGCGTGGCATTGCTCCGCCCCCGGCCCTGGGCCAATAGGGCGCAATGAGGAGCAGGCCATGGACGAAGCGCGCAAGACGAATGCGATACGCGGCCCGGAATTCAACCGGACGATGTTCGCGGGCGATACGATCGATATCGGCTGCGGTCCGGATCTGGTGGTGCCCCACGCAGTGCCGTTCGACCTGGTGCATGGCGACGCGCAATTCATTTCACGATACTTCCCGGCGGAAAGTTTCGATACCGTCCACAGTTCGCATTGTCTGGAGCACATGCGCGACGTCGAGGGTGCTTTGGCGGAATGGTGGAGCCTCGTGCGTCCAGGCGGGCATCTGGTGATCGTGGTGCCGGAAGAGGACCTGTACGAACAAGGCGGCTGGCCGTCGCTGTTCAACGACGACCACAAGGCGACGTTCCGGTTGAACCGGCCAACGCAATGGTCGTCCGTGTCTTACGATCTGGGCGCGCTGGTCGCGGCCTTGCCGGACGTGGCCTCGGTCGATGCGCGGTTGCAGGACGATGGATACGATCGTGGGCTGATGCTGGGGCGGATGACCGGGTGGAACCGGTTTCTTTACCGGGCGGGCAAGCGGCGCCGGGGAACGTTCCGCCGGTGGATTCGGATGGGGCTGCCGCTGGCTGGGCTGGACCTGGCGCTCGACCGGCTGGAATGGCGGATGGGGAAGCCGGTCGATCAGACCGGCGGACCGGCTTTGGCGCAGATTCAGGCGGTGGTCCGCAAACATTCCAGGTAATCGGTGGGCGGTTTCGCGTTTGCCGCGCGGGAGAAATCGCACCTGACCGGCCAGACCGGATACGGATGTCCCGCGCCCGTTGCCCTCGCCCGGCCGGATCGAGTGACCGCCGGGGCCGTCGCTCGATCCGCGATCCCGCCGCGACAATAACGTGGCTTAACCCAATCTGGACCAGTGGCTTCCTGGGTTGGCTCAGGCGCCCGCCGCCGCCAGCACCGCGTCGGCCAGCACAGTCAATCCTGCAGTCGCCCATTCCGGCGTAATACTTTCGGCCTCGTTATGGCTGATCCCGCCATGGCACGGACAGAACAGCATCGCGGTTGGCACCTCGCGCGCCATATAAACCGCATCGTGCCCGATCCCCGTCGGCATGTCCTTGAACGTGTAACCCCTCGCGCGCGCCGCCACGCGCAGCCGTTCCGCCAGGTCCGGCGTGAACTGGGTCATGGGCGAGTGCCAGAAATCCACCACCTTCACCTTGACCCCGCGCCGCGCCGCGATGTCCGCCGCCCGCGCCTTCAATTCGGTGCCCATCCAGGCGAGGCGCTCCGGATCGCCGTGCCGTGTATCCACGCTGAACCAAACCTGACCCGGCGCGATATTGCGGCTTGACGGATAAACGGTCACGCACCCAACGGTGCCGCAGCCTGGCTCGCCAGTAGCGGAAACTGCGGCGAGCGCAATGTCCTCGACGGCGGCGATCAGCGGCGCGGCCGCCATCAGCGCGTCGTGGCGTCCGGCCATAAGGCTGCCGCCGTGGGATTCCTCGCCGGTAACGGTGACTTCGTACCAACGTTGGGCGAGCGCGTGGGTGACAACGCCCAGTTGAAGGGATTCGGCTTCGAGTTGGGGACCTTGTTCGATGTGGAGTTCGAAATAGGCGCCCAATTGCCGGAGTTCGGCGGGATCGGCGGTGCCTTGCCAGCCGATGCGGCGCAATTCCTCGCCGAAAACCTTGCCGCCGGAATCTTGTTTCGACAGGATTTCGGCCTCGGTGAAGACGCCCATGGCGGCGCCGCTGCCCATCATCGGCGGGGAGAAGCGGGCGCCTTCCTCGTTGGTCCAGTTAATGAGGACCAAAGGCGCTTCGGTTTCGGCGCCGGCTTCGTGGAGGGCGCGCATGATTTCCAGGCCGGCCAGCACGCCGAGGATGCCGTCGAATTTCCCGCCGGTCGGCTGGGTGTCGAGATGGCTGCCGATGGCGATCGCCTTGCGCGACGGATCGCGGCCGGGACGTCGAAAAATCATGTTGCCGACGCGATCGACGGTCAGGGTCAGGCCCACGGCCTCGCCCCAGCGTTGGAACAACGCACGGCCCTCGCCGTCGAGGTCGGTCAGCGTTTGCCGGTTGCAGCCGCCTTTCGGGGTTCCGCCGATTTTGGCGATCTCCATCAGGCTGTCCCACAAACGGGTCCCGCTGAGCGGGATGTTGGTGGTCACGGCCGCGATTACGGGTGCGGGCCCCAGGGCGCGGCGGTAAGAAGTTTTACTTCCTGCGAGACCAGCAAAGGGCGGAATTTGGGCGCGAATCCCTCGGCGAAATCCTTGTTCTGGAAGACGGCGGCCCAATGGGCGCGGCGGCCGTTGTCGTCGTCGAATTTCCAGAGGTGGACAAGCTGGTTGATCATCCCGGTATCCGCCTGGAAATAGCCGACGAGGTTCTTGTCCTGGCCGCCTTTCTGCAGCGCGGGAAAGCCGAGTTCCTGATACAGCTTCACAGCCTCGGCCATTTTGCCGACGTGAAGTGTGTAGGTGCGCATTTCGTATAGGGCCATGACGTCTGTCTCCTGGTTCGCAGCCGGTGGCCACCATCGTCGGAACCGGCGCGGGCCTTGTCAACGGCGCCCCGGTGCTGCTTGAACCCGCGCGGCGCCTTATGCCGGGTTGGATGGGGCGGCCACGTCAGCAAACGCCGTCGAAAGGCCAAAGACCGATGAATGCACTGACCGCCATGACCGAACTGCTCGGACCGGCCAATGTCCTGTCCTCACCCGAGGATATCGCGCCATACGCCGTCGATTGGCGGAGTGCTTATCGCGGCACCCCGGACGCGGTGTTGCGGCCCTCGACGACCGCAGACGTGGCGGCGGTGGTGAAGTGGTGCGCCGCTGCGAACCTGGCCATCGTTCCCGCAGGCGGGCGCACGGGGTTGAGTGGCGGGGCGGTGCCCCAGGCGAACGGGCCGAACTCGGTGGTGGTGTCGATGGAGCGGATGAACCGCATTCGCGACATCGATGCCCGCGACTTCTCGTTGGTCGCGGAGGCCGGCTGCGTCGTGCAGACCGTAAGGCAGGCCGCCGAAGATGTTGGGCGGTTGTTTCCGATCCAGTGGGGCGCGCAGGGGACCGCGCAGATCGGTGGCATGTTGTCCACCAACGCGGGCGGCATTCGCACGCTGCGCTGGGGCAATGCGCGAGAACTGGTCCTCGGCCTGGAAGTCGTGCTGCCGGACGGACGAATTCTGGACGATCTGCGCCGGGTACGAAAGGACAACAGCGGCTACGCGCTTCGGCATTTATTCATTGGCGGCGAAGGAACCCTGGGCATTGTTACCGCCGCGGCGATGCGGTTGCAGCCCGCGTTAAAGCGGGTGGAAACCGCTTATGTCGCGGTGCCCTCGCCGGACGCGGCCCTGTCGCTGTTTTCACGGATGATGGAAAGCGGCGCGGATGTCATCGGTTTCGAGCTATGTGCTCGTTTTTGTATGGAAATGGCCGCGCGTCACGGCGTGGGATTGCGTCTGCCGCTGCCGTTGGAAAGTCCGTGGTACGTGATGCTGGAACTCGCCGCGGCCCATGCCAGCATTCCTCTGCGCGAAATTATGGAAGAGTGTCTGGGCCTGGCCATGGAAGCGGGCGAGGTCACCGATGCGGCGATCGCGGAAAGCGAGGCACAACGTCAGGCGATCTGGAAAATCCGCGAGGATTATCCGGAATGCGGCCGCATGGAGGGGCCTGCGGTGAACACCGACACCGCCGTCCCGGTTTCGGCCGTGCCGGCGTTCCTGAGCATCGCCGAGGCGGAAATGAAGGCACGCTGGCCCGAGGGCCGCATGGCCGCGATCGGTCACGCGGGCGATGGGAACATCCATGTGTCGCTCATGGCGCCCCCCGGTATGAAGGATCGAGCCACGTGGATGGCGCGCGCAGGCGAAATGGAGCCGCTGGTCAATGCCATCGCGGTCTCTCTGGGCGGCAGTTTCTCGGCGGAGCATGGGATCGGGCAGTCGAAACGCCACGCGATGGCGGCGCACAAGGACCCGGTGGCGATGGATGTCATGCGTTTGGTGAAGGACGCACTTGACCCGGACAAACGGATGAATCCCGG
>JAYWAX010000618.1:0-3175 GCA_043782125.1 Acetobacteraceae bacterium
CTGATCCGCGAACGGCGACGGCTTCGAGGATGGGGCCAGGCGGATCTCGCCAAAACCATTGGCGTGAGCCGCCTTTGGGTCAGCCAGGTTGAGCGCGGCAAACCCGGTGCCAGCCTGGGATTGATCCTCAGGGCGCTCAACGCTCTCGACGTGCGGCTCATGATCGATTTGCCTGGATCGTTGCCAGCGGCGCCCGCCGGAGATCTGGCGATTGCCGCCGCCGATATCGATGCAATCGTGGATCGCGCCCGCCGCCTGGATCGCGGATGACCGAACTTCTCGCGCTGCTGGAAAACCGGGAGGCGGGGGTCGTGCGCCAAAGGCGTGGCCGCCTCAGTTTTACTTATACCGATGCCTGGCGCGATGCTCCCGGCGCGTATCCGCTGTCGCTTTCGATGCCGCTCATCGCGTCGGAACATTCGCATGCGGCGATCGACGCTTTCCTATGGGGTTTGCTGCCGGACAACGAATTTGTGTTGCGGCGCTGGGCGCAACGCTTCCACGTCTCGCCCCGCAGCGCGTTCGCGTTGCTTGCCAAGGTAGGCGAGGATTGCGCGGGGGCGGTACAATTTGTCCGGCCTGAGCGCCGCGAAACGTTATTGGATGGCGCAACCGGCGGCATCGATTGGCTGACCGAGTCCGACGTCGCGAACCGGTTGCGCGGCCTCCGAACGGATGCCGGGTCCGGACGTGCCGATCACGATACCGGACAATTCAGTCTGGCGGGCGCGCAGCCAAAAACCGCGCTTTGCTTCGACGGCCAGCGCTGGGGCGTTCCGCATGGACGTGAACCGACGACGCACATCCTGAAACCCTGGGCAGGCGAGTACGATGGCCATGCGGAAAATGAACATTTATGCCTGTCTCTCGCGCGCGCCCTCGGGCTTCCGGCCTCGCGCTCGGAAGTACGTCGTTTCGAGGATGTGACGGCGCTCGTGGTGGAGCGATACGACCGTGTCCATGTCGCGACACTCGCGAACGCCAAGACCGCGCTTGCCGCCGCGAAAGCGGCGGAAGCAGCGATGCATGCGGCATCGGCCGGGGCCGGCGCGACAGCCATGGCTTCGCGTGCCGCGGCCGAAGCGGCGAACGCATCCGCCGCGGCCCGGACGCTGCTGGCGTTCGCGAAGACAACATCGACTTATCGCGCGCACCAGGAGGATATTTGTCAGTCCCTGAGCATTCATCCGTTATTGAAATACCAAAACGATGGCGGCCCAGGGCCGAGGCAAATCATGGATTTGTTACGAACACACGTGTCCGGCGCGGAAAGGCGGGTATCTGGCGCTGAACGGCAGCGGGATGCCGGTGCTCTCACGGCCTTCGACGAGGACGCCGCGACATTCATCGACGCGCTGATCCTGAACTGGCTGATCGGCGGAACGGATGCGCACGGGAAGAACTATTCCATTCTGATCGGCGGCGGGCGTCTTGCCCGGCTCGCACCGCTCTACGATCTCGCCAGCATTTTCGCCTACCCGAACATCGACCCGGACAAGGCGAAGCTGGCGATGAAAATTGGCGGCGAATATCGGCTGCGCGCAGTTGGTTTGTCGCAATGGCGGCAACTGGCCGCCGAGATTGGCTTTGATCCCGGCGTGTTGACGAATCGCGTACGCGCGTTGGCGGGCGAACTGCCGGACCGGCTCGCGGACGAAATCAGGCGCCTGTCCGCGGCGGGAATCGCGCACCCGGTTATCGATATCATGGCACGAGAATTATCTCGCCGCGCCAGGGACATCGCCAAACTCTGACAAACCGGCGGCCGGGAGACGATTCGGCCCGTTTCCACGGCGAACTGTACGAGACAATCGATGCGGCTTATACCAACCCGCAGAACGTTTGACCCATCGCGACGTCCTCTCCGCGTCATGGCACGCCCCCGAGCGGGCCATCGGGAGCGGCACACGATTGCGAGAGTGGCGACGATAAACTGCGGAAAGCGCCTCCCCTCCGATCGCCGTGCCGCTCCCGATGGTCCGGTCGAGCCGAACCATGACCTGGTAGAGAGGCCGTGCCGAGAGTCAAGCGTTCCGCCGGTTGGTATTAGACGGAACGCACGGCGTTCGTTTCCCGATCGCACAGACGGCGCACCTCCCGCAGCATCCGGTCGTTCAAACCCATTGCATCCAGCGACGCGATTGTGCTGGTCAAATACTCCATGCACGACCCCAGAGACCCGGAGGCGGTCGCGACATGCCGCGCGACATGCGCCAGTTCGAGGCGCTTCGCGTACCGCGGGCCGTCGCGATTGGCGACAAAGGTCAGCGCGCGCAGCGGGCCGGCGTCCGTCGCCACGGACACCCAGCGCGGGTCGTAGCTGTAGGTGAACAACTCGCGGCGAAATGGCAGCAGCAACTCGGCCCGCGCCCGGTCCGCCGGCACGCGGAACAATGCCCCTGCCGCCGCGCCACCGCGATCCAGCGCCAGCATAAGGCCCGGGTTTTCCGGCGATCCGCGCCCCGCTTCCAGCCACAGACAATAGGAGCGATGCCAACCGCGCACCCGCCCGCCACGCTTTTCGGCGAATTCCATCGCCGGGTTCCACATCAGGGAACCATAGCCGAACAGCCACACGTCGTCTTTCGGCGGATGCTCCGCCAGCATCGTGTCCAGGCACGCGGCGATGTCGGCGTCGGATCGCACGCGGATGCCGGGCGCCATGCGTTTGCGCGCGGCCGCGATCAGGGACCCGTCGCGCAGGGCTTCCCGGGTGATCCGCATGGGCTGGGGTTCGTCGTTCATCGGCGATTTGTGGCGCGAAGTGTGGCGAAACGGCAAGGGGAGTGCTGGCGCGGCGCCGAACCCGGCCCTAAAGTGGCACGACCAAGAACCCTATGGAGGAAACCCGATGCTATTCAGGAGGATGGGCGGCGCAGTGCTCGCCGTCATGCTGCTGCTGGCCGGAACGATCGTGGCGCGCGCGCAGAACCCGATCACGATCGGTTTTGGCATGGCACTGACGGGCGGCCTGGCGCCGAATGGCAAGGCGGCGCTGTTCGCGATGCAAATCTGGGAGAAGGAAGTCAACGCCAAAGGCGGACTTCTGGGCCGGCAGGTGAAGCTGGTCTATTACGACGATCAGTCCAACCCCGCGACGATCCCCGGCATCTACACCAAGCTGCTGGACGTGGATAAGGTGGATATCGTCGTCAGCGGCTATGCCACCAACATG
>JAYWAX010000619.1:0-8773 GCA_043782125.1 Acetobacteraceae bacterium
CAGCGATCGCGGCGTTGACGGCGTCGGGTTTGTGCAGGTTCGCGGCATGGTTCCCGCGCGCCACGATGGTTACGCGCGCGCCCGGGATGACGCGCGCCATGTAGTGCGCGGCAGACAGGCTGGGTTTGTCGTCCCCGCCAGCCAAAATCAGCGTGGGCACATCGATCTCGTCCAGCCAGGGCAGTGCGCCCGCGTCGGTCTGGATCAGCAGTGCGCGCGCGGCGGCGGCCAATGCATTGGCATCGGCGTGCAACCGCGGATCGGCCTCGGCGCCGCCTTCCAGCGCGTCGAGTCCTTGTGTTTCCAGGGCTTGCGCCTGTGCCTCGACCGGTGCGTTGGCCAGCGCGCGGGTCGTGGCGCTGCGCAGGCCGGGTTGCGTGCCGATCAGGATCAGGCCCCGGACCCGGTCCGGACAGGCCCGCCAGAACCGCAGCGACAGCAGGCCGCCAAGGCCCAATCCCATCAGCACGGCGCGGCGGATTTTCTCGCCGTCGAGTATGGCGGACATATTCTGGATCAAGGCATCCGGGGCCATTGCTTCCGGGGTCAATGGATCCGGGGCGGGGCTTTCGCCATGCCCAGGAAGATCCCAGAGAATGAGTTGGTGGCGGTTGGTGAATTCCTCGACCTGTTCGTCCCACATCCGGCTGGTCGCGCCGAACCCGTGCGTCAACAGCAGGGCGGACCCCTGTCCATGGGTTTCGACATGCAATCCGCTGGTTTTCCCCGACACGGGTTTCTGCTCCCCTTGCGCGCTTGTGGCCGCGGGCTGCGCGGGCATTGTCCGCGTGGGCAACGGCCGGTAGACTCGCAAGCGGTATAATGCGTTGAAAGAGTGGGGTAAGGGAACTGTTATGGCTCATGGGGCATACGAACATATTGGCGTCTGGGAAGCTGGTCACGTCGCCACCATCGAGGTCCGGCGCGGACCGAACAATTTCGTCGATACCGACATGGTGGGCGAAATCGCGGACGCACTGGAAGAATACGACCGTATCGCGAACATCCGGGCGATCGTGCTGTGCGCGGAAGGCAAGCATTTCTGCGCGGGGGCCGATTTCGCCAGCCGCGGCCCCGATGGCGTCTCTCGTGCGCCGAAGCGTGGCCGGCACTTGTATAAAGAGGCGCAGCGGCTTTGGAAAACCGGCAAGCCGATCGTCGCCGCCGTGCAAGGCGCCGCCATCGGCGCGGGCGCGGGCCTGGCTGTGATGGCCGATTTCCGCGTTGCCTGTCCGGAGGCGCGGATCTCCGCCAACTTCACCCGCTTGGGCTATCACCCTGGCTTTGGCCTGACCTATACTCTGGCGCGTCTGATCGGCGAGCAGCAGGCCGCGATGATGATGTACACCGGCCGCCGTCTGAGCGGCGAGGACGCACTGCGCATCGGACTGGTGGATTACTGCGTGCCGCTGGACCAGGTGCGCGCGCGCGCCACGGAACTGGCGGCGGAAATCGCCGGCTCTGCGCCGTTGTCGATTGTCGCGACGCGGGAAACCCTGCGCCGGGGCATGGCCGATGCCGTCGCGCGGGCGACGGAACGCGAATTCGAGGAGCAGGACTGGTTGCGTCACACCGCCGACTTCGCGGAAGGCACGAAGGCGATGGGCGAACGCCGCCCGCCGAACTTCCAGGCAAGGTAAACGCGGCAACCTCCGAACATGGCCGGTGCAGCGGGTCCGCGCCGGCCATTATTCTTTTCTTCACCTTTTCCTTAACGAAATCCTTACGCTTTCACCCCACTAATCTCTCCGCATGAGCAACCCGAGTGGAGAGGCGGTATGGCGAGCTTCGCAGGATATGGTGGCGCCGGACGGACGGTCCGGGCGGTGGCGCGAACCGGTCTGATCCAGGCGTCGCGTTTCGCCGGTGTGCTCGCGGCGCGCTGGCCGGTCATGGGCGGCCCGGCGCAGCGCGCGGTAGAGCGTTCGATCCGGTATGCGCGCCGGCGCTTCGGCGCGATGCCGGACATGGGCGGGAGGCTGCTGCTGCCCGACGTGGCGCCGGAGCAGATCGATCTGCCGGTTTCCGGGATCCCGAAGGTCTCGGTGATCGTCCCAACCTATGGGCAGACGGCGTTCACGTTGCGTTGCCTATCGTCGATCCAGGCACATTTTCCGAAAGCGGCGATCGAGGTGCTGGTCGTCGATGACGCTTACCCCGCAGGGGCGGGCTCGCCCGGGGAAACCATGGCGCTGCGGCGCACGCGCGGCATCCGGCTGATCCGGAACGAGGTCAATCTCGGTTTCATTCGTGCCTGCAATGCGGCGGCGCGGCTGGCGCGCGGCGAGTACCTGTTATTTCTGAACAACGACACAGAGGTGCGCGCGGATTGGCTGGACAGCATGCTCGCGCTGTTCGAATCGCGCGAAAACGTGGGGATCGTGGGCTCCAAACTGCTGTCGTCCGATGGGCGCCTGCAGGAGGCTGGCGGCATTCTGTGGAAGGACGGCTCCGCCTGGAATTATGGCCGGGGTCAGGACCCGGACGCGCCGGAATTCAACTATCCGCGGCAGGTGGATTACTGCTCCGGGGCCGCGTTGCTGGTCCGGCGGGACGTGTTTCTGGGCGTGGGCGGCTTCGACGATCGTTACGCGCCGGCTTATTGCGAGGATTCGGACCTGTCGTTCCGCCTGCGTGCCATGGGTCTGTCCACCTGGTATCAGCCGCGCTCCGAGATCGTGCATCACGAGGGCATGTCCCACGGGCGCGACACGCATACCGGGATCAAGGCGTATCAGACCGCCAATCAGCGGATTTTCTTCGAAACCTGGCGCGACGTTCTGGCGCGGGCGCATTTCGACAATGGCACTCATATTTTGCGCGCCCGGGATCGCGCGCAGGACCGCCAGATCGTGCTGGTTGTCGATCATTACGTGCCGGAACCGGATCGCGACGCCGGTTCGCGCACCGCGATCGCGTTTCTCCGCGCCTTGCTGAGCTCGGGCGCCGTGGTGAAGTTCTGGCCGTTCAACGGCCATAAATCTCCGGGCTATACCGAGGCCTTGCAGGACATGGGCGTGGAGGTGCTGCACGGCCAGACCTTGTTCTCCGACTGGACGAAAACCCATGGTGCGGCGCTCGACACGGTGCTGCTGTGCCGGCCGGAGGTCGCCGAATTCTGCCTTGGCGCCGTTCGTGCCGCGTCGCGCGCACGCGTCGTTTACTATGGGCACGATCTGCACTTCCGCCGCATGGATGCGCAGGCCGAACGCAGCGCCGACAAGGGACAAAAACGGGCGGCTGAGGGGATGCGCGCGCGGGAAACTGCGATCTGGCGGGCCGTGGACGTCGTGCTGTACCCGTCGGAGGAAGAGGCCGCCATCGTCCGCCGTTTCGCCCCCGCCGCGAACGCCCGCGCGGTCGTACCCTATGCTTTCGCCGGTGCGCCGGTTTCGCGCGATCCGCCGGAGGTGCCGTGGATCGTCTTTGTCGCCGGTTTCGGTCATCCCCCGAACGCCGAAGGCGCGGCCTGGTTCGCGCGGGACGTGCTGCCGGCAATCGTCGCGCGCGTACCGGACGCGAAGCTGGCGATTGTCGGGTCCAACCCCTCCGCCGCCGTGCAGGCTTTGCGCGGGCCGCATGTCAGTTTGTTCGCGGATGTCTCCGACATTGAACTGACCGCCTGGTACGGCCGCGCCCGCGTCGCCGTGGTGCCGCTGCTGACCGGCGCCGGGGTAAAACTGAAAACCGTCGAAGCCCTGTGGCACGGCGTGCCTGCGGTGATGACGCCGGTGGGCGCGCAAGGCCTGCCCGATCTGGGTGGCGTCGCGCGGATCGAGGCGCGGCCGGATCGTTTTGCCGCCGCCGTGTGCGCGTTGCTGGAGGACGATGCCGCCTGGCGGCACCAGAGCCAGGCGCAGGCGGCTTATGCCCGCGCCCGATTCGGCGTTCCGGCGCAGACCCGGTCGTTACTTGTGGCGATGGACCTTCAGGCGCCCGCGCCCGCCCTGGCCGAGGCTTCGCGGCCTGCGCCGGCCCGGCCCGAGACTTGCGTGGCGGCCATGGCCATGGCCTGATCCAGGGACTTTCGAAAAGGATCGAGGTCCATGAGCGCCACAAGGCTTCCCTTTCACCACCCGCGCGTCCGGCCCGATTGGCTGAACCGCTTGTCCGAGGACATCCTGGAGCCAGGCCTGCCCATCGTCGATCCGCACCACCATCTGTGGCGCGCGCGGCCCGATCCTTATCTGCTGGAGGACCTGATCGCGGATACCTCCACGGGTCACGACATTCGTGCGACCGTGTTCATCCAATGCGGCTCCGCCTATCGCACGGATGGGCCGGACGCGATGAAGCCGGTGGGCGAGACCGAATTCGTGGCCGAAATGGCGACGCGGAGCGAAACCGGCGCCCATGGCCCAACCCGCGCCGCCGCCGGTATCGTCGGTCACGCCGATTGCCTGTTGGGCGATCGGATCGAGTCCGTTCTGACAGCCCATGCCGCGGCGGGCGGCGGGCGCTTCATGGGCATCCGCCACAGCGCCACCTTCGATCCCGGAATCGCGCCAACCGCCCCGCCCGGTGCGCCGCCGGGGCTTTTCCAGGACAAAACCTTCCAGGCGGGCGTCGCGCGCACCGGCAAGATGGGAATGACATTCGAGGCCTGGTGCTATCATCCGCAACACGGCGATCTCGCCGACCTGTTGCGCGCCTGTCCCAGCGGCAAGATTGTCCTCAACCATCTCGGCGGTCCCCTGGGCGTCGGCCCCTATGAAGGTCGCCGGCCCGCCGTGTTTTCGGCCTGGTCTGCCAGTATGAAGGCGCTTGCGAAGTTTCCGAATTTGTACGTGAAGCTTGGCGGGCTCGCGATGAACGTGAACGGGTTCGGGTTTCACCAGCAGGTGTTGCCGCCGGGCTCGGGCGAGATGGCGTCGGCCTGGCGTCCTTACATGGAGACGGCGATCGAGGCGTTTGGCGCGGATCGCTGCATGTTCGAAAGCAATTTTCCGGTGGATAAAGGGATGTGTTCGTATCCGGTGCTGTGGAACGCGTTCAAGCGGATCGCGGCGGGATGTTCGGAAGGGGAAAAATCGGCGTTGTTTCTGGGGACGGCGGCGGGGTTTTATGGGTTGGAGGTATAGGCTCGCTGTTTTTTCTCATATTCGGCGTGGGCTCGTTCCGGGGACCGGGTGCAGCGCGAAGTCTTCCGTTGTGCGGTGTCCGGTCGCAGCTTTCGTCCGGTATCGGTCCGCTACAAGAACATATAGGGGATGCTGGCCATCGTTCCCGCGCCTTTCCACCTGGGAATTGTACTCCATTCCGGGAGGCGGCAAAGCTTGCGGTATCGCCGATTGAACCACGAAACAAGCAGCGCCCACTCTGCCCACGGGACCAGGATAGCCGAATCGGTCCACGCGCGGTAACTCGGTCGTGCCCATCGCGCGCGCTGGCATGCGGGCCAGTCAAGCGCGGTCCAGGCGGAGAGCAAAATGTCTCAGGCCGTGTCATCGCCTCGAAAAATCCCGGTCCTGTCGCTCGCCTCGACCAAGGGCGGCGTTGGCAAGACCACGCTGGCGTTCGTCATGGCGACAGAGATCGCACGCCGGCTGATGGCGCTGGCCGCCGACGATCTGACCTGGCGCCGCCGCGTCGTGTGCCTCGACGCCGATCCAAACCGCACGCTGGCCCAGGTGTTACGCCTGACAAACCATCCGGCGATCGTTTGCATCGAAAGCGACAGCGACCGGCTGCTGCCCGACCTCCGCGCTGCGCAGGCTGAGGCCGACCTGATCCTGATCGATTTGGAGGGGACCGCGAACCAGGCGATGTTGTACGCCGCCGGAAAATCCGATCTGGTGCTGGTGCCCGCGCAACCCAGCCGGTTCGATGTGGTGGAGGCCGTGAAGACGATCGGGGTGGTGCGCAAGGCCGCCGATTTGGTCGGACGCGACATCGCCCATCGGGTGGTGCTGTCGCGCACGCCGGTGCTGCGTCAACGGGTCGCGGATCATTCCCGCGGCCAGTTTACCCGCGCCGGGCTGCCGTTGCTGCCGGTGGAGCTGGTGCAGCGCGCGGCGTTTCAATCGATGACCTACACCGGTCAGCCGCCGTATCAGCAAACCGGAGGCGAGGCCGCCGCCGCGAACGTGACCAGCCTCGCGAACGCGGTGCTGGCCATCGCAGGTCTGATCTTGCCCGCGGTCGCGGCCGCCGCGATTCCGCCACCGGCCGCCGCGTCGGCGCCTCGTGCCGGGCGCGCGGCCCGTGCCGATGCGCGAACCGTCGCATGACCGCGCGCGAGGCGATCGACGAGGACCCCGACGACGCGGCATTCCGGGCCCGCCTGGCGCCCCTTTCCGCCGAGGTATTGCCCGCCGCTCCGCGCTCACCCGCTGCCACTCCGGCGTCGGGGCCAGCCATCCAGGGGCCAGCCATCCAGGGACCGGCCATCCGGGGACCGGCCCGGGCCAGCCATGGGACGATCGCGATGGTGTGCGCCTCCGGGCTCGCGATTCTGGCCAGCGCGGTGTTGATCTACCTGACCTGGCCGCGCACGCCGGCAATCGTGGTTCGGCCTCCACCCGCGGTGTCGCCGGTGCCGCTCGCCACAGCGCCGCCGCGCCCGGAGGGAGAGCGGGAGATGATCGACCTGCTGTTACGGCGCGGGCAGGCGGCGCTGGCCGTGAACGATATCGTGGCCGCGCGGGCGATGTTCGAACGCGCCGCGGGGATGGGCTCCGCGGCCGGTGCGACCGCCGCAGGCAAGGCTTACGACATCGCGTTCCTGCTGGAGTCCGGCGCGCGCGGCATTCCCGCCGACCAGGCCGCCGCCGTGGCCTGGTATCGCAAGGCCGCGCTTCTGGGCGATCCGGAGGCGCGGGAACGGCTGTCCCGCATCGAAGCCAGGCCGCGCCCATGACCCGCAAACCGCCGGACCTCCCGAACATCGAGGACGCGACCCTGCGCGCCTGCCTCGCGCCCTTGATGGAGGCGATGAACGCGCCGCCGGACGGGGACGGACAGGCGGCGTTGGGCGAACACGGCGTGCTGTTCCCGAACCAGGCGTTGGCCGCGCCGGACATACCGGGCGGACTGAATGTGCCCGCCACGCTCGCGGAATGGCGCCAGACCACGGACGAGGATTTCGACGCCTACCGCACAATCGAACGCTTCCTGGCCATGACCGACGCCGATCTGGAAACCGCCGCCGCCGCTTACCCAAAGCAATTCGCCGGCACTGCGGCCCGTATCGCGCGGATCAAAGACCGGCTGGAGGTGCATTACGAGGCAGTCGCCGCCGTCCAGGTCCTGCTGCGCCGGGCGCTGGATCGGTCTGGGCGCGGCTGAGGCGGCGGGTTTTGCCAAATACCAAAAATCGGCACGATTGACCGATTACGACGTCCTCTCCGCGTCATGACATGCCTCCGAGCGGGCCATCGGGAGTGGTACACCATCGCGAGTGTGGCCAGGAAAGCCCCTCTCGTCCAATCGCGGTGCCACCCCCGATGGCCCGATCGAGTCGTGCCATGACGTAAAAGCGCCTTACCCGCGGTCCCGCCACGGATAGACCCGGTACCCCGTCATCGCGCTGTCGTCCGAAATCGCCTCGCCCGCCGCCGCATGCAGCACGTCGGGGATGCCGCAATCGGCGGGCGGTTTGTCCGACCATTCCGCCACCACCATCCCGCCTGGGCGAAACGTTGGATTTGTGGGGTGGTCCTGGCCCCGCTTGGCATAACGGATGCGTTTCAGGCCCGAGGCCGCCATCAGCGGCTGGTGACGGGTCAGGGCCGCGACGATCGCGTCGTCGAATGCCTCGTCATCCACCGCGAAACGGAAGATCGACACCCAATCCGCGTCGAGGCAAGGACCCGGCGCGTTGGGGATGATCGCGCGCTGTTCGTAGACGGTGTGGGCTTTGTTCCGGCGTTTTGCCATCAGCGCGGCCATATAGGGATCGCGACCGCGCATCCCGCGATAATATTCCGTTTCGAACAGGTTCCAGGACGGAATTTCGTACAGGTCGAACAGGTTCATCCCGGGATCGTCCACCCGGTAGCAGGCGCATGTATCGAACCCCGCGCGAAACACGTCGGGCGCATGCCGGTAGGCGTACCACTGCAGAAACGGCTCGATATCCGCGTCCGCCAGATCGAGTTCGGCGGTGTAAAGCAAGGGCGGTGTCATCCGGTTGTCTCCTGTTTTTCAAATACGATGCACGCCCGTCATGACCGGCCAACCCGGATGGATCCCGGCGAGATCTTTGCGGTAACAGGCGGGCGAGAAGAACTCGCCAAGCGGGACATGCGTCACGTCCTGGAAGAACCGGACCTGGATGGCCGCGGCGATCCGTTTCTGGTCGGCCACGGTTGTGGCGTTCAACCAATCCTCGCGCAGTTCTTCCAGCCGCGGCACGTCGGGCCAGCCATTCGCGCCCGAGGTGCCGCCGCGGATATAGGCATTTCCGGGCAGAAACACATTGTTGAGATTTGTGCTGTTGGCGCAATACATGTTCCAGCCGCCTTTTTCGATGGGCTCGCGGCTGACGATGCGCTGCCCGACCGTTCCGAATTCCACCGAGTGGAGATCGACATTAAATCCCATGCGCCGCAGCAAATCGTCCATCATCTGGACCATCGCGTGATGGGTCGGAACATTCGACGCGCCAAGCAGAACTATTTTTTCGCCATCGTAACCGGCGGCGGCGAGTTCCTTTTTGACGCTGTCGAAGTCGGTGCGCGCTGTCAGCGCCTCGCTCCCCGCTTTGGTGTACATTGGGGTATCCGGCGAAAACAGGCCGGCGCCGGTCAGGAACAGATCGGGTTCGGCGCCG
>JAYWAX010000620.1:0-3168 GCA_043782125.1 Acetobacteraceae bacterium
GTGGGCGACGGGCGGGTTGACGCTTTGCTTGCACCAGATGACCGAGGCTTTCCAGTTTTGTTGCCAGAATGTGGGCAATTTCACCGGCGATTGCATCGCAGCGATGGGGTGGGGGGTGTAGCGGTCGAGCGCCCAGGTTTTTGTGGGCTCCTGGAGGGAGACGAACATGCGGTCGGCGGCGTCCTGACGGGAGGGGCCGGTGGAGATACCATCGGACACGGCTGTCGGGCGTTTGACGTGATCGCCCACGGACTCGCCGTCGAACAGGGCCAGGGCGTCGGCGAAGACGATGCGGGCGATCCGGTCGCGGGCGATTTCGGCGACTCGCGCGCCGACCATGCCGCCGCAGCTGGTGCCGACGAGGACGATGTCTTTCAGGTCCTCGAAGTACAGCATATCCGCGACTTCGGCGGCCTGGCTTTCGGTGTCGATGCCCGGACGGAGCGTGTGGCGGCGCTCGCCGCAGCCGTCGAGGCTGGGGGCGAAGACGGTGTGGCCTGCGGCGCGCAGATGCGGGGCGACGTTTTGCCAGATCCAGCCGCCCTGATAGGCGCCGTGTAAGAGAACGATGTTGGCCATTGCGTTTCTTCCCCTTTGTGGCGGCGGGGTGCCGCCTGTGGGTGGGAGCATAGCCGGGGTTGAAGCGGTTGTTGAGAGTGGCGGATTTGGGTTGGGTGGGGCCTGGGTTGGGGTATATGGTGGGCTTATGAGTTCGACATCGATGCAACCGATGACCGTCGAGGCGTTTCTGGCGTGGGAGCGCGCGCAAGAGGCGCGGTACGAGTTCGACGGCGTCAGAGTTTTCGCGATGAATGGCGGATCGCTCAATCATTCGGTTATCTCGACCAATCTGGTCGAGGCGCTTGGCCGCCGGTTGACCAGACCTTGCCGGGCCTTTCGCGGCGACGTGAAGATTCTGACCGCGAGTAGCGTGCGTTATCCGGACGCGGTGGTGACATGCTCACCGTGGAGCGGGCGCTCCGACATCGTGCCAAATCCCGTCGTGGTGTTCGAAGTTCTTTCGCCCAGTACAGCGTCGGTCGACCGGTTGGTCAAAAACGCGGAATATCGGGCGATACCGTCGGTACGGCGTTACGTTTTGTTGGAGCAGGGACGCATGGGCGCGACGGTTTTCGCGCGCGAGGGCGGCAACTGGATGTCGTTGATTCTTATCGGCGACGCGATGTTGAGCATGCCGGAAATCGGCGTGGATATTCCGCTGTCCGAGATTTATCGGGATGTGGAATTTCCCGAGAACGATCCCGATGCGTAGCCACCGTGGCTACGTCTGCATCGCCGCGGCGGCGCGCAGGACGTTCATCAGTTTATGTTCCACCAATTTCCTCCGTCGATCGGAGGTGCGGGACCCGTGTGCCGCCAGCATTTTCGCGCGGCCGGGATAGGGATGGCGGGTTGACGCTGGTTCGGAGGTTGCCGGTGCCTCGACGGCCGGGCGGTGTTCCGCGATCGCGATTTCCGGTGTTTGTGGCTCGGGCGGGCCGGCGTTTGTAGGTATTTTTTCTTGTTCTGGTCCCGCCGCTGGCGACTGAAGATCGGTCAGCATTTTGAGATGTGTGGCGGCCAGGCGGCCCATCGCGATCAGGTTGGAGACGGCGCGGGGTTTCAGGTTCTCGTCCATTCCGCCAAGAATATCCCGTGCTGCGTCGGCCGCGAGGGTGTTGAACAGAACCACCTGGCTGGCGAGGATCAGTTGCATGGCGTTGCGTGGATTTAAGGCCAGAACAAGAGATTTTGTCACGGCTTCATCCGTCTCACCCGCGCCGTCCCGGGGTCGCGACAGGGCCTGGGCGAGCGGTGTGAGGCAGGCGGCGAGCAGACCGGGGGAGAGGGCCGGTTCAAGCGGGTGAGCCAAGGCGGCGTGGGTCATGGGAAGCGCCTTTCGTACCGGAATGGATTTGGGCTTTATATTCCTACGATAAGGCCCCGTCAAGGGATTTTTTACTTGTATCGGACGTGGCGCGCCGGATCGTTTGCCCAGGCAGATTCCATTTTTTGGCGTGCGCGAATCCTTTCGGCATTCCGCTCGCGGCCCGGACATTCCGGGCCGCGAAAGCGCGGTGTCTGGCGGTCAGATCGCGATCGCGCCGCCATCGACGTGGATTTCGGAACCCGTGATATACGACGCGTCGTCCGACGCCAGGAACAGGATGGCATGGGCGACTTCGTCCACCTCGCCGGGGCGGCGCATGGGGATGACGGTCATGCGGGCCTTGCGCACAGCGGGATCGGCGGTGCGGCCGGAGGTGCGCATGGCGGGCATGATGCCGGGATGGACGGAGTTGCAACGAATGCCGTCCTCGGCGTGTTGGACGGCGACGGATTTGGTCATCAGGCGCACGGCGGCTTTGGATGCGTTGTAAGCCATGTGGATGCCGACGCTGCCGATAATGCCGGCGATCGAGGACAGGTTGACGATCGAGCCGCCGCCGGAGGCCTTGATCGCGGGGATGGCGTATTTCATGCCCAAAAAGGGGCCGGTGGCGTTGATGGCCATGATGCGGTGCCAGGCGGCGGTGCTGTAAAGGTCCTGTTCGGCGCTGCCGGATACGCCGGCATTGTTGACCAGTATGTGCAGCTTGCCGAAACGTTTCACGGTGGCGGCGACGGTGGCGTTCCAGTTGTCCTCGTCGGTGACGTCGAGATGTTCGAAATGGGCGGCCTCGCCGATTGATTCGGCGACTTTTTGACCCTCGAAATCCAGCATGTCGGCGATGACGACTTTGGCGCCTTCGCGGGCGAACATGCGGGCGGTGGCGGCGCCCATGCCGGAGGCGGCGCCGGTGACGATGGCGACTTTGTTTTGGAGTCTCATGGGTGGGTTGCCTGTTTGGTCAGGTTTCGAAGGTGGCATGTTGGCGGGGCGGGGGGAACCTGGAGGGGGGGGATCGATGGTTCATGAATCGGAGGCGGGTTGGGGGATGGGGTGCGAAACAAAAAATCATGTCGTCTTCGTAATTTTTGTATTACACTGATCGCCCGAACGGTTGACCCGCCGCGATGTCCTCTCCTCGTCATGGCACGCCCCCGAGCGGGCCATCGGGAGCGGTAAATCGATGCGAGAGTGGCCGCGATCATCGGCAGAAAGCGCCTCTCGTTCGATCGATGTGCCGCGCCCGGTGGCCCGGTCGAGCCGTGCCAGGACGAGGG
>JAYWAX010000621.1:0-8749 GCA_043782125.1 Acetobacteraceae bacterium
CGACCCCAAGGCAGCCGTCGCCGAAATTGAAAAACGCGCCGGCGACTGGCGCTTCTGCCAGATCCAACTGGGTTCGAAGACCTCCGAACCCGTCGGCCGCCGCCGCTACTGGCCGATCTTCGAGGCGGCGTTGAAACACGGCTTCTCCATCGGCCTGCATGTCGGCGGCACCCAATCCAGCGCCCCTTCGGCCGCCGGCTGGCCGCAATTCTACGCCGAAGAACATCAAACGCTGACGCATTCGATGATGAACCAAACCGCGAGCCTGATCCTGGAAGGCGTGTTCGACGTGTTTCCCGATTTGAAAGTCGTCATGATCGAAGGCGGCTTCGGCTGGGTCCCCCAACTTGGCTGGCGCATGGACGCCAACTGGGCCAAAATGCGGAGCGAAGTTCCGGATTTGAAACGGAAGCCATCCGAGTATCTTCGGACCAACCTATGGTACGCGACCCAACCCGTTGAGGAACCGGAACATCCCGGCGATCTCCGTCAGATCTTCGAATGGATCGGCTGGGACAGGATGGTGTTTTCCAGCGATTATCCACATTGGGACTTCGACGACCCGCATCTGGCGTGGCGTTTCCAGATGACGGACGTCGAAAAACGGAACCTTTTACACGACAACGCGCTGGCGGTTTATAAGTTCAAATGAAACCTTCGGCCGAAGCGCTGTGCCCGGGCTCGGTCCCGGGGATTGGTCGCGTCATGAATCGTATTTTCGGGCGCCCCCGGCAGGACGAAAAAGCAACGCCAACCAACAGCCCGTCAGCTACTCCGCAGCCATGATCCCCCGCCTGAACGTCGAAGGCACCCCTTCGAACGCCGACTTCGCACGCTTGCCCAACCAGTACGAATACGCCGGCGGTACCGACTTAAAGTCCGGATCGGCACCCAGTTTCTGCGCCGCGTCCATGGCCCAATTGGGATTGTAAAGCATCTCCCGCGCGATCGCGATCAGATCGGCTTTTCCTGCCTGAAGAATTGCCTCCGCCTGATCCGCGTGCACAATATGCCCCACGGCCATCGTCATCATTTCGGCCTCCGCCCGGATTTTCTCCGCGTACGGCACCTGATACCCATATTTCTTCGCCCGCTCCCCATCCATCGGCGAGCGTTCCAAAATCCCGCCCGAACTGCAATCGATCACGTCCACGCCCCGAAGTTTCAGCTCCTTCGACAGCGCCACGCTCTGCTCCGGCCCCCAGCCCGAATCGTCCTCGCAGGACAATCGCATGAACAATGGCTTCTCCGCCGGCCAGTTCGCACGCACGCATTCCGCGACCTCCAAAGCGAAACGCATGCGATTCCGATCCGACCCGCCATATTCGTCGTTCCGCCGGTTCGCCACCGGCGACAGGAACTGGTGAATCAAATACCCGTGCGCCCCGTGAATATCGAGCACATCGAACCCCGCTTTGTCCGCCCGCGCCGCTGCCTCGCCCCAATGCGCGACAACCTCCGGAATCTCGTCGCGCGAAAACGCCCGCGGCACCGGCATCCGCTCACTGTGCGCCACCGCGCTTGGCGCCACGAGTTCCCACCCCTCCCAATCGAACATCTCGCCGTATTCGGGCGTCAGCGGCTGCTGCCCTTCCCAGGGGCGCGTCAACCGCGCCTTCCGGCCGGAGTGCCCGATCTGGATCGCGGGCACCGCCCCCTGCGCGCGGATGAAATCCGTGATCCGCTTCAGACCCGGAATGAACGCGTCCTTCCATAAGCCGAGATCGCCGACCGTGCCGCAGCCTCGCCGCTCCACCTTTGTCGACTCAACCATCACCAGCCCGCAGCCGCCTGCCGCGAATTTACCCGCGTTCATCAAGTGCCAGTCCGTGGCGAAACCCTGGACAGCCGCGTATTGATGCATCGGTGCCAACACCACCCGGTTCTTCAGGGTGACGGAGCGGATTTGTAGCGGTTCGAACAATTTGACCATGAGGCACCTCCGGCCTCCTGATACCAGGCACGGCCGCGATTGTCGAAACACGACGAAAACCCTAGGATCGCCCGATGTTACAGACCCCCCCCGCCGTCCCCGGCTTGCGCGAGGACGAAATCGACACACCGGCCCTGGTCGTCGATCTCGACGCCTTCGAATACAACCTCGACCACATGGCCGCGTTGCTCGCGCCCACGGGCGTCAAACTGCGCGCGCACGCGAAAACCCATAAATCCCCGGTCATCGCGAAATTACAGATGGCCCGTGGCGCCATCGGCCAATGCGTGCAGAAAGTCGGCGAGGCCGAGATATTGGCATGGGGCGGCATCCCCGACATTCTCGTCAGCAACGAAGTCGTGGGCGCCCAGAAACTCGCCCGCCTCTGCGCCTTGTCCGGGATCGCCAAGGTCGCGATCTGCGTCGATGACGCCGCCCAGGTCGATGCGATCGCGCGGGCTGCCGCCGATTCCGGCCGCCGAATGACTGTGCTGGTGGAAATCGACGTCGGCGCCGCCCGTTGCGGCGTGCCGGCCGGCCCCGCGGCCGTTGACCTCGCGAAGCAAATCGCCGCGTCGAAACACCTCATTTTTGGCGGGCTACAAGCCTACCAGGGCAGTGCCCAACACAAGCGCACCGTCGCCGAACGCCGAACCTTGATCGGCGCCGCAGTGGAAGGCGCGCGGCGCACCGTGGAACAACTTCGCCAGCAGGGTCTCGACTGCCCGATCGTCGGCGGCGCCGGCACCGGCTCTTTCCAGATCGAGGCCGGGTCGGGCGTCTACACGGAAATGCAATGTGGCAGTTATATCTTCATGGACGCCGACTACGCGCGGAACCTCGACGAGTCCGGAAACCCCGTCAGCACGTTTCGCCACGCTTTGTTCGTGCTGGCGACCGTCATGAGCGCGCCGCACCCGGGACTCGCGGTGTTGGACGCGGGCCACAAGGCAGTGTCGATCGATTCCGGAATGCCCACGGTCTGGGGCAGGCCCGATATCGCATTCGTCAGTGCGTCCGACGAACACGGCAAGCTGGTTGCCGGCAGCGAAACGACCATGCCCAAACTGGGTGAAAAACTGCGGCTGGTTCCCGGACATTGCGATCCGACGGTGGATCGTTACGACTGGTATGTCGGGGTACGGAACGGCCGCGTCGAATGCCTGTGGCCCGTGGCGGCACGCGGCGCGATGGCCTGACGGTTAACAAACGCCAGACAGTTATAAAAAACCAGACCGCGCGGTCCGGAAAAAGCCGGAAAAAATATGCCCGAAAACCCGCCAAAGCGAGCGGGTCATTCCCCCCATAGCCGGCGAACCCGCTCCTCGGCCTGCGCGTCGATTACGGGCGCGCAGGCCGCCGCGATCGCCAGCAACCGGGTATCCGCCATGCGCGGGCCCACCAGAGTCACCCCCACCGGCAATCCGTTGGGTCCAAAGCAACAGGGAATCCCGACGTTGGGACCGTGCATCAATGTCCACATCTTATTGAACACCGCATCCCCCGTCGTATGCAGCCCCTCCGGCGCCTCGCCCTGCGCACTCGGCGTCAAAATCACATCCAAAGACGGCCCGAACATCCCATCCAACACTGGCCGGCAGGCATCCGCCAGAGCGTAGGCCGCCAGCAACTGCCGTGGCGTGATTTGCAGGACGTTATCCACTTTGTCGCGCAACCCCTGCGCCAGCAGCGCGTGCGCGTTGACATACTCCGGCAAAAACGACGCCCCGCCCTCGCTGTTCGTTATCGCCGTGTGCGCGTCGTGCAACCGCGCAAAAGGTTCGGGAAGGTCCAGGTCCTCGACGATCGCCCCCGCGTCCGCGAGACGTTTGGCCGCCGTGCGCAATGCCAGCTCCCCGCCGGGTTCGATTTCCCGCCACACGGGGCTCCGGCAAACCCCGACCCGCAGTCCTTTCACCGCAACCGGCATCGCACTGCGGGAAATTCGAAAAACCTCGCCAACCATGACAAGGTCCTCGACCGAACGACCGTACCAGCCGATCGTGTCGAGCGTTACCGACGACATGCGTACGCCCTCGCGGCTGACCCGGTTCCAACTCGGCTTCAGCCCGTAAATGCCGTTGAACGATGCGGGCCGGATATGCGAACCACCCGTCTGTGTCCCAAACGCCAGCGGCACCTGGTAATCCCCCACCGCCGCACCCGATCCCGACGACGACCCGCCCGGCGTATGTGCCGGATTATAGGGGTTCGTGGCCACCGCCTTCCGTCCGTGCGACGCGAACTCCACCGTATCCGTCTTCCCCAGGATCAAGGCGCCAGAACCCCGGACAACCGCCACCGGCGCCGCGTCCCGCCCGACCCGGAACCCGTCGTAAATGGGCGAGTTCTGCGTCGTCGGATAATCCGCCGTATCGATGACATCCTTCACCCCCCAGGGCAGCCCGTGCAGCTTCCCTTTGGACGGCAACTTATCCGCCTCCCGCGCCCGCCGGATGACATGATCCGGGTCCATCCGCAGCCACGCCTTCACCACGGGGTCGCGCGCCGCGATCCGGGCCAGGCAGGAACGCGCCAGCTCCTCGCACGACATTTTCTTCGCCTGGATCAAGGCCGAGGCCTCGGCCGCCGTCATCCGCGCCGGTTCGGTTTCCATATTTTCGATCCCTCCTCAGGCGACCATCGCGGGCCGCATCTTCCGCCAGTCCGTTGCCTTTTCAAAGGCGTCGCCGACCCGCAACACCATCGCATCCTGGAACGGTTTTCCAACAATCTGCGCGCTGACCGGCAAGCCGCCCGGCCCGAATCCGGTGCAGACGCACATCGCCGGATAGCCGGCGACGTTGAACGGAATGGTGAAGCCTGGTTTCGCGAACGCATCCCATTTCGGCACCGCGTCGAGTTTCGGCGCTTCCCCCGGCGCGCCTGCCGTGACCACCACATCCAACCCCGCCATGGCCGCGCGCAATTCGGCCCGCAATTCCCGCCGCCGCCGGACCGCCTGCACATAATCCACGCCAGAGACCAAGGCGCCCAATTGCAACCGCCGCTGCACACGCTCGGAAAAATCGCCCAACCGCGTGCGCGCCCACTCCTCGTAAGCGGCGGCGCGTTCGGTCATCGAAATCAGCGATCCGCACGCCTGCCAATCCGCCAGCGGCGAGAGTGTCACATCTGCAATCGACGCGCCCAAGGAACGGAAAACCTCCAGCGCATGGCCGATGCCGGTTTGCACCGCCGGTTGGACGATATGATCGGCCTCGTGAAAATGCCGGATCACGCCAATACGCACGCCTTTCAGATGGCCGGTCAACGCGGCCCGGTAATCCGGGATTGGCTGGTTGGCGCTGGCCGGATCGGCCGGATCGTGCCCCGCCAAAGCCTGCAACACGATCGCGCAATCCTCCGCCGTCCACGCCATCGGCCCGATATGATCCAGGCTGTACGCTGCCGGCGCGACCCCGGCGCGCGATACCAGCCCATACGTCGGCTTCAACCCCGCAATCCCGCACAACGCGGCCGGTCCGCGGATCGATCCGCCGGTATCCGTCCCGATTCCGCACAGGATCACCCCGGCGGCCACCGCCGCGCCGGTTCCGCTGCTGGAGCCCGCCGTGAAATGCGCGGGATTCCAAGGATTGGCAGCGGGCGGCGTGGGCAGATCGAACGACGGCCCGCCATCGGCAAACTCATGCGTCGTCAATTTGCCCATCAGCACCGTGCCCGCCCGGACCAGCGCCGCCGCACAGGCTGCATCCTTCGACGGCACATTTCCCAATAGTATCTTCGATCCGCAGGTCGTTTCAATCCCGGCGGTATCGACAATATCCTTCACCCCAACGGGGATCCCATGCAGCGGCCCACGTGGCCCGCGGCGAAAAATCTCCGCCTCTGCGGCCCTGGCGTCCGCCAGCGCGCGTTCTTCCGTTGGCAAAACGAAGGCGTGCAAGATGTCCTCCGTCGCATGCAAACGCGCGAGGCATGCCTGCGTCAGTTCCACCGGCGATAATTTCCGCGCCGCGATCAGCGCCGACGCTTCGGCGATACCGGGAATGCTCATGCCAAATCCTCCGCCGCGAAGCCAAACCCGTGCGCCGGCTCCGCCATCGGGCCTCTGGGTTTGCGCACCCGCGCCTTCATCTCGGCCAAATCGGCGTGAATCGTTTTCAGGTCCGCCTTCTGCGCGACGGTCAAGGTCAGGCCCGCGCTGGCCAGCAAATAATCGAGCGCTTCATCGGTGAGATCGGGGGTCATGGCGAAAACTCCTTGCGAGACAGGGGGGCAGCAAGAACCGGGCCAATCGGATAGGCTCAGGAATAAGGTACGCTTATTGCCTCGCACCCCGCCAGAGCCGCCCTCACGCCGGAGACCAACCATGACCGACGCTCCCCAAAACGGCGAACACCTGAACGCCTTCGTGCCGGGCCCGCGCATCCATATAAAGGGCGCGGAAACCGGCCCGCTCGCCGGCCTGACCTTCGCGGTGAAGGACCTCATCGATATCGCCGGCACGCCCACCGGCGGCGGCAACCCGGACTGGGAACGCGCCCATCCCACCCCCACACACCACGCCTGGGTCGTGGAACACCTTCTGAACGCCGGTGCTTCAGTCATCGGCAAAACGGCCACGGACGAGGTCTCCCTTGGCATTCTCGGCGAAAATCCCTTCACCGGAACCCCGTTGAACCCCGCCGCGCCGGACCGTGTGCCCGGTGGATCGTCCTCCGGCTCCGCCGCCGCCGTCGCCGGAGGCGCCTGCGACTTCGCGCTTGGCACCGACACCGGCGGATCGGTCCGCGTCCCCGCCAGTTTCTGCGGTCTTTATGGGATCCGCCCAACGCACGGCGCCGTGGATTTCACCGGCGTGCTGGCGCAAGCTCCCGAATCCGACACCGTCGGCTGGTTCGCTCGCGACGCGGATACCTTCGCTCGTATTTGCGAAACAGTGTTTGGCAGCCCAGTACCAACGAGCCTGCCGCGGCGCCTGATCGTCGCATCCGATACCTTCGCCTTCGCCGACCCCGCCGTTGCCGCCGCCTTATCTCCCCTGGTCGAGCGACTTGCCACCCGCATCGGCGACCGGCGCGACCGCATTCTCGCCCCGCAAGGCCTCTCCGTCTGGCAGGCGGCCCAGCGCTGCCTGCAATCCAGCGCCGCCTGGCGCACCTTCCAGCCCTGGATCGACGCCCATAACCCCCGCTTCGCCTTCGCCGTCGCCCGCAACCTCACCCTTGGCGCGATGTTTACCGATCACGAACGCACCCGCGCCACCCTGATGCGCGAGGAGGCCCGCGGCCGCATGCGTTTGTTGCTCCCCCCCGGCACCATCCTCTGCCTCCCCACCACGCCCTTCCCCGCCCCCAAACTCGGACTGGGCGTTTCCGAGCTGAGCTTCCCGCGCGAACGCATTTCCGCCCTGACCTGCCTTGGCGGCCTGGCCGGCTTCCCGCAAATCAATATCCCCGGCGCCACCGTGGAGGGCGCCCCGGTTGGCCTGTCGATCGTCGGCCCGGCGGGCTCGGATTTGGCGCTGGCAGCAGTCGCGCGCGCCCTCGCGGGGTGATAACGGCCCGCCGGCCGCCACGGCGATCTTCGCCATGGCCCATCGGCACGTTCCAGAGAGCCGGCATGAAATTGAAGGGCGCGCGGCAAGGGTCAATCGTCAGGCACCGCATAAATTGCCTAATATATAGGCCTATACATTAATCAAATGCATATTTAATATATAATTAAAAAAAGTATTGCACGTTTATCGTCCTTCATATTATGCTGCATCGCACAATAGGCATGCGGCATTGCCCGTATGCCTTAAAACAAGGCGATGCGGGCACCATGAAACAGACAACCATCCCCACACTCTTGCGCGGCGCGGCGTTGGCCATCGGACTCGCCGCCTTCGGCCAACCAACCCAGGCGGAATCGGTCCTCACGATCGGCATGACCGCGGGCGACATTCCCCTCACGACGGGAAACCCCGACCAGGGCTTCGAAGGCTTCCGCTTCGTCGGCTATAACCTCTACGACGGGCTCGCGCTCTGGGACCTGTCGCGATCCGACGCGCCCTCGGACATCAAGCCCGGCCTTGCGACTGGCTGGGAGGTCGATCCGAACAACCACAGACGCTGGATCTTCAAACTCCGCGAAGGCGTGAAATGGCACGACGGCTGCCCCTTCACTGCCGACGACGTCGTCTGGAACTTCGCCCGCGTCACCAACAAAGACGCGCCGCAATATCTGACCCAGCAGATGGCCTTGTCGCGCACCTACGTGACGAATTTCGAGTCCATCGAGAAGATCGACGACCACACCGTCGCCATCACCACCAAAGTCATCGAGTCGCTGTTTCCCTATTCAATGTCCTATTTGCTGATGGTGAGCCGCTGCAAAGCGGAGGCGCTGAAATACGATTGGGCTGCTTATGCCAACGCTCCGTCCGGCACCGGCCCCTACCGCTTCGGCCGGATGGTCGCGCATGAACGGCTCGAACTGCTGCCGAACAAGGATTACTGGGACCCGAAACGCATTCCCAAACACGACCGCCTGGTCCTGCAACCCATGCCCGAGGCGTCCACCCGCGCCGCCGCGCTGATGACCGGCCAGGTGAATTTCATCGAAGCGCCCGCGCCCGACACGATCCCACGGCTGAAATCGGCGGGGATGAATATCGTCACCAACCAATACCCGCATAACTGGCCGTATATCCTGAATTTCGTGCGTGGACCGTTTACCGACGTCCGGGTCCGCCGCGCCGCCAACCACGCGCTCAACCGCGCCGAATTCGTCGAAATGTTGGGCGGCCTCGCCACCGAGGAATACGCGACCATGCCACCGGGCACGCCCTATTACGGCAATCCC
>JAYWAX010000622.1:0-23331 GCA_043782125.1 Acetobacteraceae bacterium
CAGGCTCCGCCGCGCCGCGCTCGGAGTCAGCGATGGCATTGGCGAGTTCGTAGAGCCGCGCGACGGCGACGTTGAAGGCGAAACCGTCCAGAGCCTCCGTCACCGCCGCGATCGCCTTATGGGTGGCGCGGCGCAGCGTCCGCCCGGACAGCCCGAATTCACTTGGCGGGGGCACCTCTGGCCCGGTATTTTCCGCGAGACGATAAATCCGCTGAGTGAAACGAAACGCGCCGGCAGCACCCGACTCAGTCCATTCCATGTCGCGCTCGGGCGGGTTGTCCGACAGGATGAACCAGCGCGCGGTGTCGGCGCCGTAACGATTGACGATCTCGCCGGGATCGATCGTGTTGCGCTTCGACTTGCTCATCGCCTCTATGCGCCCAACCGTCACGGGCAGGCCGGTGACCTTGTGCACGGCGGTGCCGTCGGGCCGCTTTTCCACCTCTTCCGGATAGAGCCAGGCACCGTCGGCGGCGCGATAGGATTCGTGATTGACCATCCCCTGGGTGAACAGGCCCGCGAAGGGTTCGTCCACGGAGACATGGCCGGTGGCCTTCATCGCCCTGGTGAAGAAGCGCGAATACAGCAAATGCAAAATCGCGTGCTCGATTCCGCCGATATACTGATCGACCGGCATCCAGTGATCGACCGCCGCCCGCGCCAAAGGCTGGCTTGTGTCGGAGGCGCAGCAATACCGGGCGAAATACCAGGAGCTGTCGACGAAGGTGTCGAAAGTATCGGTCTCGCGGCGCGCGGGCTTCGCGCAGGACGGGCAATCCACATGTTTCCAGGTGGGGTGATGGTCCAGCGGGTTGCCAGGGCGGTCGAAGGTCACATCTTCCGGCAGGCGCACGGGCAGTTGGCCGGCGGGCACAGGCACCACGCCGCAGGACTCGCAGTGGATGACCGGGATCGGACAACCCCAGTAGCGCTGACGGGACACGCCCCAGTCGCGCAGACGCCAGTTGACGACGCCCAATCCCTGGCCCTTCGCGGCCAGGGCGTCGATCGCCGCGCGTTTGGCCGCGTCCACATCCAACCCATTCAGGAAGCCGGAATTATACGCGACGCCCGGCCCAACATACGCGACCTTGCCGATCGCGAAGCTCGCGGCATCGGCGTCCGGCGGCAGCACCACGGGCGTGACCGGCAAATCGTATTTCCGCACGAAATCCAGATCGCGCTGATCGTGCGCGGGACAGCCGAAGATCGCGCCAGTGCCGTATTCCATCAGCACGAAATTGGCGATCCAGATGGGGAAAGTTGCGCCCGCAATAAACGGGTGCGTCACGTGCAGGCCGGTGTCGTAGCCGTGCTTTTCTCCGGTTTCGATCACGGCCTCGCTGGTGCCTTTGGACCGGCACTCGGCGATGAAGGCCGCCGCCTTTTCGTCGCGCGCGCCCACGGCGGCGGCCAGGGGATGCTCGGGCGCGATCGCAATGAAGGACATGCCGAACAGCGTGTCGGGCCGAGTGGTGTAAACCTCGACCTGCTCGATCGCCGCGCCCGGTTGCCCCTTCGAGTCCGTCGTCAGATCGAAATGCAGCCGCGCGCCCTCGCTACGGCCGATCCAGTTCGCCTGCATCAGCCGCACACGCTCCGGCCAGCGGTCCATCGTATCCAGCGCCGACAACAAATCCGGCGCGTATTTCGTGATCGACAGGAACCACTGACTGAGCTGCTTCTTTTCCACCGGCGCGCCGGACCGCCAGCCCTTGCCGTCGATCACCTGCTCATTCGCCAATACCGTGCCATCCACAGGGTCCCAGTTGACCCAGCTTTCCTTGCGCTCGACCAGACCCGCAGCCAGGAAATCCAGGAACAGTTTTTGTTGGTGCTGGTAATACTCTGGCTGGCAGGTCGCGAATTCCCGCGTCCAGTCCAGCGACAACCCCATGCGCTTCAGTTCGACCCGCATGTTGGCGATGTTTTCGAACGTCCATTTCGCCGGGTGCACACCGCGTTCCCGCGCCGCGTTTTCGGCGGGCAGGCCGAACGCGTCCCAGCCCATCGGGTGCAGCACGTCGAACCCCTTGGCCCGCTTGTACCGCGCGACCACGTCGCCAAGCGTATAGTTGCGGACATGACCCATGTGGATCTTGCCGGAGGGGTAGGGAAACATCTCCAGCACATAGTATTTCGGCTTGCCGCTGGTCGGCACGTCGGCCACCTGGAAACAGGCGCGCTCCAACCAGGCGGCCTGCCATTTCGGCTCGGCGGCGCGGAAATCGTAGCGCGGACCTTCGGCCGTGCCCGGAGTGTGTTCGGTGGGGGCGCTGGTATCGTTCATAAGCCGATGTATCGGGCGGCCTGGCGCGGCTTGCAAGTGGGACCGCCGGAAACGGCGCACCGCATGCAATCTGCTCGGCGCCGGCCTATCGCGTCATTCGTCCGACGGCAGCGATCAATTCCTCGACCTTCCGGCGCTGCGCCTCTGCATCGCCCGAGGCAAAGGCGTCCGCCACGCAATGGGATACATGATCGCGCAGCACATGCTCCGACACGCGGTGCAACGCCGCGCGCACGGCGTCGATCTGCGTCAGCACATCCACGCAATATCGGTCTTCCTCGACCATGCGCAGCAAACCGCCGACCTGACCCTCGATCCGGCGAAGGCGCCCGACAATCTCAGTTCTGGCGGCCTCATGCATCTTGGCCCGTCCTTGAAGTTATACCCATAGGGGGTATATACAGCGTGCCACGCCCGATGTCACGCGCGCCGAAGCCGCGTCCGGGCCTTAGAAGGAACGCCGCCATGGCCCATGCCGAAGCCGACCCCGCGCTGTCCGCCACCTCGGGCGGCCTGGCGATCGATCCGGTTTGCGGCATGAAAGTCGATCCAACAAAATCCCGGCACCAATTTAGTCACGGCGGCGAAACCTTCCATTTCTGCCGCGCCGCATGCCAGGAAAAATTCGCCGCAAATCCCGGAAAATACCTGCGAGCCGACGAGCCTCCGGCCGCCGAACTGGCGACGGACCCCGTCTGCGGCATGACCGTCGATCCAACCACCTCCAAACATCGCTTCGACCATGCCGGCAAAACCTTCCACTTCTGCGGCGCAAGTTGCCGGGAAAAATTCGCCGCCGATCCCGGAAAATATCTGACCGGCAGCCCGCCCCCCGAACCCGAGGCAAGGCCCGACGCCGTTTACACCTGTCCCATGCACCCGGACATCCGCCAGATCGGGCCCGGAAGCTGCCCCGAATGCGGCATGGCCCTGGAACCCGTCACTGTTTCCGCCGAGCCCCAGATCAACCATGAATTACTGGACATGACCCGCCGGCTTTGGATCGCGGCGGCGCTTTCGGTCCCGGTCGCGGTGTTGGAGATGGGCGGGCACATCCCCGCTTTGGGCCTGCACCGCATCGTGCCGCCGCACATCTCCGCCTGGATCCAGTTCGCCTTCGCCACCCCCGTCGTCCTATGGGCTGGTTTCCCCTTCTTCCAGCGCGCCTGGGCTTCCGTCATCAACCGCAGCCTCAACATGTTCAGCCTCATCGCCCTGGGCACCGGCGCTGCCTACCTCTACAGCCTCGCCGCCGCCTTCGCCCCCGGAGTCTTCCCGGCCGGATTCCGGACCATGCACGGCCTGCCCGCGGTGTATTTCGAGGCCGCGTCGGTCATCATCGCCCTGGTCCTGCTGGGCCAGGTCCTGGAACTGCGCGCCCGCGAACAAACCGGCGGCGCCATCCGCGCGCTGCTGAACCTCGCCCCCAAAACCGCCCATCGGATCGATCCTGATGGGCAGGACGCGGAAATTCCGCTCTCCCAGGTCCAGACCGGCGACACCCTGCGTCTGCGCCCCGGCGACGCGATCCCGGTCGATGGCACCGTGTTGGAAGGCGCAGGCGCGGTGGACGAATCCATGGTCACCGGCGAGTCCCTGCCGGTCGAAAAACACCCGGGCGACCGCCTGATCGGCGGTACCGTCAACGGCAACGGCGCAATGATCCTGCGCGCGGACCAGGTCGGCGCCGAAACCGTGTTGGCCCGCATCGTCGCCATGGTCGCAGAAGCCCAACGCAGCCGCGCGCCGATCCAACGCCTGGCCGACATCGTGTCCGGCTGGTTTGTGCCCGCCGTCCTGGCGATCGCCCTCGCCGCCTTCGCCGTCTGGGCTGGCTGGGGACCCTCCCCGGCGCTTGCCTACGGCCTGATCGCCGCGGTTTCCGTCCTGATTATTGCCTGCCCCTGCGCCCTTGGCCTCGCCACCCCCATGAGCATCGGTGCCGGCATCGGCAAAGGCGCCTCCGTGGGCGTGCTGATCAAATCCGCCGAAGCGCTGGAACGCATGGAGAAAGTCGACACCCTCGTCATCGACAAAACCGGCACCCTGACAGAGGGCAAACCCGCCGTCGCCCGCATCGTCTGCGCGCCGGGCTTCGCCGAGGACGACATTCTGGCCCTGGCCGCCAGCCTGGAACGGCTCAGCGAACACCCGCTTGGCGCCGCCATTGTCGCCGAAGCGAACGCCCGGGGCCTGCGGCTGCATGAACCTCAGGCCTTCCGCTCCGTGACCGGCCAGGGAGTGACCGCGACCGCAGGACGCCACAATGTCGCCGTCGGCACCGCAAAACTTTTGGTCGGCCTGGGTATTTCGCCGGGTGCGTTGAGCTCCGCCGCCAACGCGCTGCGCGCCAACGGAGCGACCGCCCTGTTCGTTGCCGTGGACGGCCAGCCCGCCGCAACGATCGCCATCGCCGACCCGATCAAGGCCTCCGCTCAAGACGCCCTGGACCGGTTGCGCGCGGACGGGGTGCGGGTCGTTATGGTCACCGGCGACAACAAAACCACTGCCGAGGCCGTCGCCCGGAAACTGGGGATCGACGAAGTCCATGGCGGCGTTCCGCCCGAGGAAAAGCACCGAATTGTCCGCGCCTTACGTGCCTCCGGACGAGTCGTCGCCATGGCGGGCGACGGCGTGAACGACGCCCCCGCCTTGGCCGAAGCCGATGTCGGCATCGCCATGGGCACGGGAACCGAGGTCGCGATGCAAAGCGCGGGCATCACTTTGGTCCGCGGCGATCTGGCGGGAATCGTCCGCGCCCGCGTCCTGAGCCGCGCAACCATGCGCAACATCCGGCAGAATCTGGTCTTTGCCTTCGCGTACAACGCGATCGGTATTCCCGTGGCCGCGGGCGTGCTGTATCCTGTCTTCGGCGTGCTGCTGAGCCCAATTGTCTCCGCTTTGGCCATGTCGCTGAGTTCCGTTTCGGTCATCGGCAACGCGCTGCGGCTGAAACAACTCAGGCTTTGAACTTGCTCGATTCGATCCTGTTGGCTTCGATATTACTACCTTCGACCTACCCGGCGCCGCCGCTTTCGGCCACCTGGGCCGCGCCCATATCCGGCACGCCGCCACGCGAAACGATGGAATGACCCTCCCGATGTCCGATCCTGGCGACCCGACACAAATCCCCGGCATGAACGTGGCGAGCCGAACGATCCGGCTCGACCCCGGCCTCTTTGCGCTGTCTCTGCCCCAAGGCCCATCCGACCCCGCCCAGGGCTTGCCCGCGGCGCGCGTTTCATTGCCGCCCGGCCCATCGGGGCAGCGCGGCGCCGTGCGAATCCTCGCCAGCCGGGATGACGGGTGGATGACCATTGGCGACGAACCGACGCTGCTACGCGCTCCGTCCGGCGGCGGGCACGCGATGGTGACGCTGTACTGGGCCGGCACCATGGCCCCACCCGCGATGAAGCTGGAGCGCGTGAACACCGACCCGTCCGCCGCGTCAATGTCTGGCGGCACCGTCCCGGGATCTGGCGCCCAGGGGTTTGGCGCCCAGGGGTTTGGCACGCCGGGGTTGGGTGGCCAGGGGTTGGGTGGCCAGGGGTTGGGTGGCCAGGCTGGCCTGGCACCACAGCCAGAGATCGTCGCGCATATCGAAGGCCACGGCGATACCGACGGCCGGTTCGGCGAATGGGTGGGGCGACGCGGCTCGGGTCGCGCGATCGAAGGCTTCAGCCTGACGCCCCGGATGGGCCTGACGCCCGACGATTTCGAGATACGCGCGGTCCTGGGACGCGACTGGCTGTCGCCGTGGCTGCCCGGCGGCCATTTCTGCGGCAGCCGCGGCCTGGCGCTGCCGTTGCGCGGCTTTTGCCTGCGATTGCGCAGCCAGGCTGCGGCCCGGCTGGATTTCGCCTGCATGGCGCGGTTCGTCGACGGATCGGAAATCGGCCCGGCCGGGTCCGGTCAGATTTGCGCCGCGCCGTCCTTCGCGCCCCTGGAAGCGTTTCAGATCGGGTTACGTCCCCTGGCTGCATAGGCGTGCGGTTATCCCTGGGTGGCGCCACGCGATATGGTTTCAACTGCATGCGCTATTTTCCCGCCATCGTCGAAAAATGCTCAGACGGCTTTGGGGTTTTGTTTCCCGGCCTGCCAGGATGCACCAGCGCGGGCGGCACGCTGCAAGAGGCCGCGCTGAATGCCGAGGAAGCATTGCAGGCGCACCTCGAACTGAGCCTGAAACAGGGCGAACCCATTCCCCCGCCTTCCACGTTGGACGCCATCGCCGTCGATCCGTATATCCGGGGGGCCGCGCGTATTCTGGTGCGCGCCGATCCGCCTGGGCGCGTGGTGCGCGTTAACATCCCACTGCCCGAGGATACGCTCGCCGCCGTGGATCGTTACGCGACACGGACCGGTTACTCCCGCTCCGGTTTGCTGGCGCAGGCCGTGCGGGAACGCATGCGCCGGGATCGCGACGCAGCCTGACTGGACGCAGACGGTTTTTTGCCGCCACTGTGGTTTTCATGACAGATCAAACACATGACAGAGATTCGATCCGCCCGGGAGAAGTCGCGGTTCGGTTACCGGACGCAACGGATGCGGGGGTGTATTTCATCGGCCGCATCCGCACGCCCTGGCTCTCGCGCCGCGACTGTCCGCGCCGGGGCGATCCCGTCGGCGGACCGATCTGCGCGATTGAAGTGGACGCGCGCTGGATCGAGGCGCTCACCGGGATTGAGGCGCATCCGCGGTTGCAGGTGCTGTATTGGATGCACCAGGCCCGCCGCGATCTGGTACTGCAAACGCCGCGCGCCGCCGGGTTGATCGGAACCTTCGCGTTACGTTCGCCGGTGCGCCCGAACCCCATCGCGTCGTCGGTAGTCGCGCTGGTGGAACGTTCCGGTGCCATTCTGCGGGTGCGCGGATTGGATTGTCTGGACGGCACGCCGCTGATCGATCTGAAGCCGGATCGGACCGGCACGGCAGCCCAAACATGAAAAATCCCGCCCACCCCAACGGGTGAGCAGGATTTTCCGGTTGCAGTCAGAAACGATCAGGTCGAATAGTCGGAGAACGCCGCGCCCGAGAACCGTGCGCGATAATCCGTGCGCACGTTCACCAGCGCGACCCGGCCTTTGTCCACTTCCGCTTGCGCGCGTACCAAAGCGGGCGTGATGTCCTCGGGCTTGTCGACGTATTGGCCGTAACCGCCCAGAGCCTCGCACATCAGATCGTACCGCATGTAACCAAGATCGCGGCCGGGTTTTTCCCGCTTGGGATCGCCGGTCCAGCCGCCATTCAGGCTGATAACGATCAGCAACGGAATTTTGTGCCGGATCGCGGTGTCCATTTCCATTGCGTTCATGCCCATGGACCCATCGCCATGCACCACGATCACCTGCTTGTCCGGGCAGGCCACCTTGGCGCCGACGCCGAAGGGCAGACCGACGCCCATGGTGCCGAACGGACCGGAATTCATGCGATGCGCCGGAAAGAACGTTGGCATCGTCTGGCGGCCGAAGTTCAGGGTTTCCTGACCGTCCACACACAGGATCGCGTCGCGATTGGCGAAATCGCGAACTGCTTCCAACATGCGCACGGGATGGATATCGCCATCCTCGACCGGCCGGTTGGCGCCCGCCGCGGCGCGCTTCGCCTGCTCGCCGTCATGCAGCTTCTTCCGCCAGCCCGCGAATTTCTCCGGCGAGACCTTGCCCTTGATGCCCGCGAGCAACTGATTCAGCACCGCCTTGCAATCGCCGACGATCGGAATGTCGACGTAACGGGCGGCGGTCGCGATTTCCGCCGAATCGATGTCGATACGGGCGATCGTTGCATCCGGTCCGAACCGCGGCGGGGAGGCATGACCGATGATATAATTCATGCGGGTGCCAAGCACGACAATCAGATCGGCGTCGCGGAACGCGGAGGACCGCATCGCCAGATACGAATATTCGTGATCGTCCGGCACCACGCCGCGTCCTTGCGGAGTCGTATAGAACGGCACGCCCGCCGCTTCGACGAGCTGCTGCATTTCAGCCCATGCGCGCGACCAGATCACGCCGGATCCGGAGACGATCAGCGGACGTTCCGCCTTTTGCAACGCCGCCACCAGCGCATCGACCTGGCGCTGATCGCCGGACGGGCGGCTATCGACCAGCGGACGGCCGGCATAGCTCCAATCCACCAAATTCTCGTCGATCTTTTGATACAGCATGTCCCCTGGGCAATCGATATAAACGGGGCCGGGTTTGCCGGTCATCGCTTTTTGCAGGGCGAAATTGATCTGTTGCGGAATGCGCCGCAGGTTGATCAGACGATCGACATATTTGCAGCAGCCGCGCATCAGCTCGACCTGGTCGATTTCCTGGAACACCTGGCGGCCGAACTGGCTCAGCGGGCTCGATCCACCGAAGGCCACGACCGGGCAGCAATCGACGAGAGCGTTGGCCATGCCGGTGATAAGGTTGGTCACGCCGGGGCCGGACGCTGCCATACAAACGCTGGGCACCTGTTTCAGGCGGCTGTAGGCCTGGCACGCGAACGCCGCCGCCTGTTCGTGGCGGACGTCGATCATGCGGATGCCTTCCGTGATGCACGTGGCTTCCGCCAGCAGCATCGGCCCGCCCATGATGTAAAAGAGATCGGTGATCCCTTCTTTCGCCAGACATTTGGCGATAATTTCAGAACCCGTGAGTTCCGCCATATTCGTGGTCTCCTTGTTGATGTCGAGGGGGAACGGATCAGCCGACCGTGCCGCCGGCCTTCAGCGCGCCGGCGGCCGCAGCGTCCATGCCAAGCCAGCTCGTCAGCACGTCGTCCGTGTGCTGGCCCAGAAGCGGCGCGGGCCTGACCGGCGGCGGGCTGCCGCCATGGCGCACCGGCCAGGCGACCATTTTGAATTTTCCAACGCGCGGATGTTCGATCGTGGGCATGATGCCGCGCGTTTCGAACGTCGGGTCCTGACTCAGTTCCATCGTGTCCAGCACGGCCCCGGCGGGAATACCGGCGGCGCCGATGATTTCCATGGCTTCCTGTTTCGTGTGCCGGCGGGTCCAGGCGGACACCATGTCGTTGACCTCGCCGACATTTGCACTGCGCGCGGGCTGGGTCGCGAAACGTTCGTCGCCGATCAGGTCGGGGCGGCCAATGACGCCAAGCAGGCGGCGCCAGTGATCGGGGTTGGTGCGGCTGGTGTAGACATAGACGTAATCGTTGGGACCGCCGCCCTTGCAGGGGAAGATGCCCATCGGCGGGTTCGATCCGGTGATCGCGCCTTCTGCGGAACGGCCGGCAACCTTGCCGGACCTCGCCTGCGCCGCGAAAGCGATGCGGATATAATGCAACATCGCGTCCTGCATCGCGATTTGCAGATGATCGCCCTGACCAGTGTCCTTGCGGCGGTAAAGCGCGCCCAGAATGGAAATCGCCAGCAGCATCCCGGTGCCGGTATCGCCCAGAGTCGGTCCCGGCTTCATCGGCGGGCCGTCGCGATCGCCGGTGATGCTCATGGTCCCGCCGCAGGCCTGTGCGATCATGTCGAAAGCGAGATTTTTCTCGTACGGGCTGCCTTCGCCAAATCCCTTGATCTGGCAATAGATAATCGAGGGATTGATCGCCTTGATCACGTCGTACCCCAGGCCCAGACGCTCGATTGCGCCCGGCGCGAAATTCTCGATCATGACGTCGGCTTGTTTGACCATATCCTTCAACAGTTGAAGGCCCTTGGGGTCCTTCAGGTTGATGCCGATGGATTTCTTGTTCGCGTTGAACTGGAGGAAATACGGATCGTCGCCGCCGGGCGTGCCGCCAAGCGCGCGTCCAGGATCGCCGATGCCGGGATTTTCAACCTTGACCACTTCGGCGCCCAGCCAGGCCAGGGCTTCGGTGCAGGACGGGCCCGCTTCGAACTGAGTCAAATCCAGAACGCGAACGCCGTTCAGGCAGGTCTGGCCGCCGATCGCGGCGCCGCCGGTGTTGGCATCCATGCGCATTTCCTCCGTTCCCGGTCCGCCGTTCGCGGCGGCTCTCATGGGCCGAAATACGAAGTTAACCCGGATACAACGCGGGCGTAAGCCCAGGGGATGCCGCCCTCCGCGAAAACCGATACGTGGCGCCTTGCGCGCCGCCGGTGACGGAATATCGTGGTGCGGCGCAAGAATCATGAGGAGCCTCGCGGCCATTGGCCATACGTCCGTTCGATCGTGCTCTGAAATTCGTGTTCTGGGCCGCCCTGACAGCGCTTGGTTTGGGGGCGGTGGAGTTTGGGCTGCGCTATTTGAACCGGCCATCGGCCATCGTCAGCGGGTGGCTGGCGACAGTCACCCAGGGCCCGTTCAACCAGATCGGCTTGCGCGGCCGTCCCTGGCCACCGCGCAGCCCAGGCGACGTCGTGGTGACGCTGGTTGGGGCGGAAGAGGTGGAATGCGTGCGTTGCCCGCCAGACGAAACGCTGGACCTGATCCTGGAAAACGCCTTGCGGACATTCAATTCGGCCGCGCGGGCGGTCACGCTTGGCGCAACCGGATATGGCCTCGATCAGGAGTATCTCGCCTTACGCGACTATTTCGACCACGAACGCGCCAGCATTTTGCTTGTCTGGATTTCTCCCGCCCGCGACGTGGCCCGCGTAACATTCAGAACCGGTCACCCCGCGCCCGGCCGGACGGCACCGAAACCCGCGTTCTGGTTGCGCGACGGCGAACTGCTCGGCCCGACCGAAGGTGTCGGCCACGACATCCATTGGTCGAAACTCGCGACCTGGTTGGTACCGCTGTTCGCCGACGCCGACGCGCGGTGGAATCGATCCCTGCCGGCGGCGGACCCGGGCAGCCGCGTCGCCCCGGCGGGGTTGGCGGTTCAACGGATCGACAACGCGCCCGAGGATCCGAACTCGCCCTGGGGTATCTGGTTACAGCCGCCGCCGCCGCGCGCGCGATACGGACTCGATGTCACCCGTGCCCTGCTCCGGCGCATGGCAGAAACGGCGACGTTGCGGGGCACGCGGTTCATTCTGGTGATGCCTCAACCCGCCGCCGTCGATCGGGCTGTGGCGCTGGCACACGCGGGCCATTGGTTCGTGGCCGATCCGGCACGGCGCGACGCGGCAATCGCGGAACTGACAGCGGGCTTCGAAACGATTATCCTGGAGCCGGACGACAGCGCAAACGCGGGTAATGGTGCGGCGCCAGACAGCGAGCGCCGGACGATGGCCCAGCTCGCGACGATATTGCACCAGAGAAACTACCTGGACCCCGCAACCGTTCCGCGTTCCCGCCGCTGACGATCCCAGGTTAACTCAACGTCATCTCCGTTCCCCTGGGCGGAAGAATGGCTGGAACCGGCGTGTCGATTACCAGTTTCATGTGCGGATAAGGCATTTCGATTCCCAGCTCCTGGAACCGGTTTTTCATCCGCTTGTTGAATTCCCGCACCACCGGCCAGCGGCCGAAGGGCGTACACATGATCCGGCATTTCAGCAGCAAGGCCGAGTCAGTGAACTTATCCAGCCCCCAGACTTCCATGTCGTCGAGAATGATTCCGCTCCACGCGTCCTCGGCGCGCATTTCGCGGACCAGTTCGCGCATCGCGTCCAGAACGCGATCGACATTCTCGCCGGTCGAAACGTTCACCGAAATGACCGCGCGGCTGAAATCGCGGGTCATGTTGACGACGGTGGTGACGGCGCTGAAGGGGATGACGACGACCGACCCGTCCTCGGTCCGCAGCCGGATGGTGCGGACCGACAGGCTTTCGACCAGGCCCGACTGATCGCCGACCTTGACGACATCGCCGACCTGCATGGTGTTTTCCAGCAACAGGAAGACGCCGGTAATGACGTCCTGCACCAGTTTTTGCGAGCCGAAACCGATGGCCACGCCGACGATCCCGGCGCCGGCCAGCAGCGGTGCGATGTTCACGCCAATCTCGCTCAGCACCATCAGGCCCGCGACCACGGCGATGGTTATGGACAACGCGGTGCGCACGAGCGGCAGCAAGGTCCGCAACCGCGCGAGCCGCGCCGCCTGCGCGTCGCGTTTCAGCCCTTCCAGATGAATCTGGATGGCGATGTTCACGCCTTCCCAGACGCCAAAGGCCAGACCGATGGTCACGGCCAGCGTGCCGAACCCAGAGGCGATTCGATGTCCCACGTCGCTGGTCAGCAGCCAGGTCAGCCCGCCCAGACCGTAGAATTGCAGCAGAGCCAGCACGGCGACGACGTTGATGGCCAGGCGCGTCAATTGCCGGAACGCGGGCTGGTAGGCACCCAACCGTGCGAGGACGGAATGGTTCGCCGCGCCATTTGTGCCGTCCTGCAATCGCCGGAGCCATGTCGTCGCCACCATTCGGGCGATGGCCGCCGCGATCAGGACCAGGGCGGTGACGCCGAAATACCACAACCCCAGCCCGATCGCGTCGGGCGCGCGCAGGCTCCAGCTCAACCAACTTGCGGCCAGGAAGAACAACGCCGCCCAATGCCAGCGCGCCGCCAGACGGTCGCGCCAGCGGGCCAGCGCGCCGTCCTTCCCCGCCGGTGCGCTGAGCCATTGCCGCACCCGCCGCCGCCGCTGCACGGCCATGATACCAAGGCAGATCGTCAGCCCCAGCCCGATCGTCTTCTGCAACGCCTCATGCGACGCGCCGGACAAACCAAGCAGCAGCCCCACCTCTACGGTCGCATAGCCGGGCACGCCGATCAGGATCAGCCGCCGCGTCCAGCGCATCAGGTACATGCCTAAAGCGGGGGAAACCGCCAGCAGGCGCAGGCCCGGCGGTTCCGGCATGAACAACCAGGCTTTCAGCGCCAGCAGAATCTGGCAGACCGCAATCGCGTCGATCACCGCGAGAATGATCAATTGGCTATCGGTTTTCCCGCCAAGACTGGACCCCGCCGCCACGTGTCCCACAATCAGCAAGCCAAGGACCGGCGCGACCCGCAGCGCGAGACGTGCCAGGCCCAGACGCAACCGCCGCGCATACGGCCTTGGCGCGGGAGGCGGCGGTGCCTCGATGGCGCCGCTTTCCGCCAGGTCCAGTGGATCCGGCTCCGGTTCGGCGGGCCGGGCCGGACGCTTGCCCAGGCTCAGGACATGCGCCATCGGGCGGCGCAGCAGGTAGCGGAGACCATGTTCCACCCCGATAGCCAGCACCAGCGCGACCGCGAGGCGCCATGACGCGTCCAGCAGCAAACGCTGACCGATCGGGTTGGTCACCATGACCACGGCCCAACCCCACAGCAGCGGCAGGCTTTGCACCGTGTTCAGGGCCTCGACCGCGCTGTCCGCCACGTCGTTCAGAAACGACGACGCGGTCAGCAGCACCTGCGCCCCCAGGCTGTCCGGCGCGAGTTGGATCGCGCGCGGCTCGGCCGGCGGTTTGGCGTCCTTATCCGCTGGCGGCGGCGGGACCGATGTCTGGGCTGCCGCCACGGCGGCGGGCGGACGTGGTTGACTCTTGACCAGAGCCTCCAGCGTCGCCGCGAAGGCCGCGCGCTTCTTTGGATCGTTCAACGTGTCCAGGACGGCGCGCGCCTGATCCGGGGATATGGCGGCTTGCGGTGGGGGTGGAGGCGGCGCGGCTTTTGGCTGCGCGAACGCGGGCACCCCGGCCAGCAGGAGGGCGGCGAGCGGGAGAACGAGCAGCGAAAAACGGGATCGGATCATGGCGCGGGAGCGACCACGAACCGGGCGCGCCGGTCAAATGGAATCGGATTGGCGCCGGAAAATTAGCACCGCGGCTGGTGGCTTGGCGGCCGCGCGTTCGGCGGGCGCGGCAACCGGGGGCGCGACGACAGGGATCGACGGCCGGAAATCTGCCGGTCCGGGCTGGCGATTGCGATGGCGGTCATGGATGACCCGGGCCCCCTTGGCGGGCTGACCGTCAGCCGCGCCACGCCCGCCCGGGCCGAGGCCTAGCCTCCGCCGGGAACCAACACCTGGAAGCCACACGAGAATTCCTGGCATTGACGGACGCTCCCGCGCCCTGTCTGGTGCGGTTAACCTTTGTAACCATTCGTCATATCAGGAATCCCGCATGCCCGGCCGTCTTTCCCGCTTCCTCGCCGCCACAATCTGCTTTGGCGCCCTGACCGGCGCGTCAGCTTTGGCCGCGCCGCTTGAGGACCCGAAACACACCATCGCGATTCAATTGGAAAACGATTCAACCCGGCCGCAGTCGGATAATTATTATACGAATGGTATGCGCATCGCCTACACCTCCCCCACCGGACAGGTTCCAGGCTGGCTCGCCTCACTTGGCCAGTCCCTGTTGGGCTCGGGCCAACAACGATACGCGCTTGAACTGTCGCAGAATATGTTCACCGCGCGGTTCACCCAGGCGCCTAATCCGCCCCA
The DNA here is from genome assembly GCA_043782125.1 of Acetobacteraceae bacterium. Lineage (GTDB taxonomy): Bacteria > Pseudomonadota > Alphaproteobacteria > Acetobacterales > Acetobacteraceae > Rhodopila. Next base: position 14,593 of record JAYWAX010000622.1, read on the forward strand.
GAACGACCGCCCTTATGCCGCCGTTCTGATGGGCACGCTGTCGTTGATCCAGGACACTGACACGTCCCGCACCGCGCTCGCCCTTGGCCTGGGTATCATCGGACCCGCCGCTTTGGGACGGCAGGTGCAGAACGGCTTCCACACCCTGATCAGCCAGGGCGAAATACGCGGCTGGGGCACGCAGCTTTCGAACCAGCCCGTCGTTCAGCTTACCGCCGAGCGCACCTGGCGCGTGTCCCTTGGGCAGGCCGGCGGGGTGGAAGCGGATGTCTTGCCATCGGTTGGCGTGGGCGCCGGCACGTTCCGGATTTACGCGCAGGGCGGCGGGACAGTGCGGATCGGACAGGGGCTGCAATCGGATTTCGGCGCGCCGCGCGTGCGGCCGGGCCTGACCGGGACCGACGCCTACGCGCCCACGCAACCCTTCGCCTGGTATCTGTTCGCGGGCGTGAACGGCCAGGCGGTGGCCTGGGACGAAACGCTGGACGGCCTGCCCTTCAGCAACAGCCGCCGCGTCACCGCCAATCCCTTCGTGGGCGAAGCCCAGTTCGGCCTCGCGGTCATGGCGTGGGGCGCACGCCTGACCGTCATGCACGTGCTGCAATCCAACGAATTCCGGAGCCAGCGGAACGGCACCTTCCAGTTCAGTTCCGCCTCGGTCTCCGTGAAATTCTGATCAGGCGTTCGCGCCGGACGCCTGATCGAACTCGGCCTCGGTCACACCCACTTTGAACGCGGCCGCGCGAATGTCCGACCAGGAGGTCTCGTCGATCTCAATTCCCTGGGCGTTGCGCTTCGCGGCGGAGATGCGTTCCGGTTCGCCGGGCGTCAGGACCGCGGTGACGCCCGCCGCGGGTTTGGCGGATTTGATGTGCGCGCGGGTGGCGCCCGCCGCCGCGACGATGGTGTCCAGATCGCCGATCTTCGACAGGTCGATGATAATCGCCAGCATCGAATTCAGCACGCCGCCCTTTTGGGGCGCATGCGCCGCCTGACCGCCCGCGACGGCGGTGGCCATGATCTCGCACATGATGGCGAGGCCGGAGCCCTTGTGCAGACCAAAGGACTTCAACGCGCCGGCCTTGTCGCGAATGAGACCCGTGGGATCGTCTGTGGCGGTGCCGTCCGGGTCGATCAGGCTGTCGGGCGGGACCGGTATGCCTTTGTTGAAGGCGACTCTGGCTTTGCCGGCGGCGATGTTGGTGGTGGCCATGTCCAGCAGCAGCGGCTGGCCGTCCGGGCCGGGAACGCCGACGGTGAAGGGGTTGGTGCCAAGACGCGCCTCGGCCGCTCCAAAGGTCGCCTGCATATCGAAATGATCGGCGACGTTGACGAAGGACGTGAACGCGCAGCCATTGGCGACCGCCAGCTCGGCATACGTGCCGATGCGGCCAATATGGGCGGAATTGCGCAGCGCCAGCACGCAGGCGCCATGCTCCTTGGCCTTGGCGATCGCGCGCCGGACCGCATCGGCCGCCATGCGCTGGCCATAGCCGCGCTTCGCGTCCACGACCAACAGCGCGCCCGCATCGAGCACGGTTTCCGCCGTCTGACTGGGGACCAGTAGCCCGTCGCCCAAAAGCCGGACATAGGCGGGGAGCATGCCGACGCCGTGCGAGTCATGACCCGCGAGATTGGCGCGCACGAGGTGATCGGCGACTTCGGTGGCCTCGGTCTCGTCGCTGCCCATGCGGCGGGCGATGAGATGGGTGACGGCACGCAGGGCGCCGGGCTGGAAGGTGAGCATGGGCGGGACGATTAGCCCGCTGGCGGTGGTTTGGGTAGGGCTGTGCAGCGGTTAAAGGCATCACTCCCTCGCGCGAATGCGAGGGAGCAGGAAACGGCGAGAAGCCTCAGGCCGCCTTCGCCATCTGCCGCAGCACGTACTGCAGAATACCGCCGTGCTGGTAATAACCGATCTCGTCCATCGTATCGATCCGGCATGTCACCGGCACGGTGTCCGTGGTCCCATCGGCGCGATGGATTTGCAGTGCCAGATCCATCCGCGGGCTAAGTTTATCCAGCCCGAGAATGTCGATCTTCTCCTCGCCGGTGAGGTTAAGCTCCGCGCGGCCCATGCCTTCTTTGAAGGTCAGGGGCAGCACGCCCATGCCGACAAGGTTCGAACGATGGATCCGTTCGAAGCTCTCCACGATCACCGCTTTGACGCCCAGAAGGAATGTGCCCTTGGCGGCCCAATCGCGGGACGACCCGGTGCCGTATTCCTTGCCGCCGAAGATGACCAACGGGACGCCCTCGGCCTTGTACCGCATTGCCGCGTCGTAGATCGGCATTTCGTCGCCCGAGGGCACATGCCGCGTCATGCCGCCTTCGACATTGTTCAGCATTTCGTTCCGGATACGAATGTTCGCGAAGGTGCCGCGCATCATGATTTCATGGTTGCCACGCCGCGCGACGTAACTGTTGAAGTCCTTCTGCTGGACCTGCCGCTCGCCCAGATATTCGCCCGCGGGCGACGATTTCCGAATATTGCCCGCTGGGCTGATATGGTCCGTCGTGATCGAATCGCCCAGACGCGCCAGGATTCGCGCGCCCTGGATGTCGGAGACGGGCGCGGGCTCCATCGTGATACCGTCGAAATACGGCGGGTTCTTCACATAAGTGGAGCCATCGACCCAGCGGTAGGTGGCGCTGTCGCGATCGACCTGGATCGACTGCCAGTGCTTCGTCCCCTTCGTGGCTTCGGCGTAACGGCTGGTGAACTGTTCGCGCGACAGCGACGTCGCGATGGTGTCGGCGATTTCCTTGTTGGTCGGCCAGATATCGCGGAGATAGACAGGCTGGCCATCGTTGCCGGTGCCAAGCGATTCCGTGGTGATGTCCTGACGCACGTTGCCAAGGATGGCATACGCAACGACCAGCGGCGGCGACGCCAGATAATTCGCGCGAACGTTGGCGTGGACCCGGCCTTCGAAGTTCCGGTTGCCAGAGATCACGGCGGTGCCGACCAGACGGTTGTCTTCGATGGCATCGACGATCGCGTCGTCCAGCGGCCCGGAGTTGCCGATGCAGGTCGTGCAGCCATAGCCCGTCAGGTTGAACCCGAGCGCGTCCAAATCGACGGTCAGCCCGGCCTTGTCCAGATACTCGGTCACCACCTGCGATCCGGGCGCCAGCGAGGTCTTAACCCAGGGTTTCGGCTTCAAACCCTTGGCGTTCGCTTTCCGCGCCACCAGACCGGCGGCAACCAGCACCGACGGGTTGGACGTGTTGGTGCAGGACGTGATCGCCGCTATCACCACGTCGCCATGGGTAATTTCGTAGTTCTTGCCTGCCACTTTCACCGAGACATCGACTTCGTTCACGGGCACGCCAAGACTTTTGGTCAGCTCGGCCTTGAACGACGATGCGATGTCTTTCAGCGGCACGCGGTCCTGGGGACGCTTCGGACCGGCGAGGCAGGGGACGACGGAGCCCAGATCGAGTTCCAGCGTGTCGGTGAAGACCGGATCGGGCGAACCGGGTTCCAGGAACATGCCCTGCGCTTTGAGATAGGCCTCCACGAGTTCGACGCGATGGGCGTCGCGCCCGGACAGACGCAAATAGTCGAGCGCCATTTTGTCCACCGGGAAGAAGCCGCAGGTGGCGCCGTATTCCGGGGCCATGTTGCCGATCGTCGCGCGGTCCGGCAGGCCCAGATGTTCCAGGCCCGGCCCGAAGAATTCAACGAATTTCCCGACGACTCCCTTCTTCCGGAGCATGTTGGTGACGGTCAGTACCAGGTCGGTGGCGGTGGCGCCTTCCGGCATGCGGCCGGTCAGGCGGAAGCCGATGACGTCGGGGATCAACATGGCGATGGGCTGGCCAAGCATCGCGGCCTCGGCCTCAATGCCGCCGACGCCCCAGCCCAGAATGCCCAGACCATTAACCATGGTTGTGTGGGAGTCGGTGCCGTAGAGCGTGTCGGGATACACAAAATTGGTGCCGGCGTTGGTGCTGGTCCAGGCGACCTGACCCAGATATTCCAGGTTCACCTGATGGCAAATCCCGGTGCCCGGCGGAACGACACGGAAATTGGCGAACGCGTCCTGGCCCCAGCGGAGGAAGCGGTACCGCTCGCCGTTCCGTTCGAATTCCAGGTCTTCGTTCTTTTGCAGGGAGTCGGGGGTTCCGGACACGTCCACCATGACGGAATGGTCGATGACCAGATCGACCGGCACCAGCGGGTTCACTTTCGCCGGATCGCCGCCGAGACGGATGATCCCGTCGCGCATCGCAGCCAGATCGACCACGGCCGGGACACCGGTGAAATCCTGCATCAGGATGCGTGCGGGCTTGAACGGCACTTCGGCGGTGGAGGAGCCTGTCGCCAGCCAGCCGACGATCGACTTCGCGTCGTCCACCTTATAACTACGCCCATCTTCGAACCGCAGCACGTTTTCCAGCAGCACTTTCAGGCTGACCGGAAGGCGAGAAAAATCGCCCAGAGATTTCGCCGCCAAGGCGAGGGAGAAGTAATCGTAGCTCTTACCACCCACCGTCAGGGTGCTGCGCGTTTTAAGAGTATCTGTCCCGATGGATGTCATGCTGTCGATCCCGTCCGCTGTCGGGCGGCGGGTAGGCCCCGGGCCGCCAATGTCCTATTACCCAGCGGGCTTTAACCACACCGTATCGGGGCCGTCCATCGTCCCTGTGTGAAAGGACAAATCCGTGCTGCGGGCCGAAGGCGTCACCGCGATCAGGGGCGAGCGGCTGGTGTTCCGCGACCTGAGTTTTTCCGTCCCGAAGGGCGGCGCGCTGATTCTGGCGGGCCGCAACGGCGCGGGAAAATCGACGCTGTTGCGACTGCTGGCGGGTCTCGCGCGGCCGGACGCCGGACGGGTCCTATGGAATGAGACCGACGCGCTGGCCGACCGTACCGCGCATGGCCGCCGGGTCGCGCTGTTGGGCCATCGGGACGCGCTGAAACCGGGCCTTACGGCGGTGGAAAATCTGGCCTTCGCAGCGCGCATGTCCGGACGGAAGATCGAACCGGCGTTACGCGAGGCCGGATTGGAGGATTTGGCAGACCTGCCCGCGCGGATGCTGTCAGCGGGCCAGCAGCGGCGGCTCGCGCTGGCGCGGATCGCGCTGTCTTCGGCGCCGTTGTGGTTGCTGGACGAACCCACGCTTGGCCTCGACGACGCGGCGGTGGAGCGGTTGGGCGGCCTGCTGACGCGGCACCGCGATCACGGCGGCATGATCGTGGCGGCGACCCATGTCGCGCTGCCTCTGGCGGGCGCCGAATCCCTGCGATTGCAACCGCCATGATCGCGGTCCTGATCCGGGAGTTGCGCCTGTCCGTTCGTCACGGCGCCGATACGCTCGCGGCCGTCCTGTTCTTCCTGCTGATTGTCTCCCTCTTCCCCTTCGCAATCGGCCCAGAGCCGGAAACTCTGGGCCGCATGGCCCCCGGAATCATCTGGGTCTCCGCCCTGTTATCCGCTTTTTTGTCCCTGGACCGCCTGTTTGGCGCCGACTTCGATGACGGATCGCTGGACCAGCTTTTGTTGTCGGGCGTGTCGGGCATGGGAATCGCCACCGCGAAAACGCTTGCGCATTGGCTGACGACCGGCTTGCCGCTGCTGATCGCCGCCGCGCCCCTGGCCGCGATGCTGCGCATGCCGGAGGATGCCTACCCCGCGCTGCTGGCGGGCCTGCTGCCGGGCACCGCGTTGCTGTCATTGTTTGGCACCGCGGGCGCGGCGATTGTCGTCGGCGCGCGCCGCTCTGGCATGCTGCTGCCGCTGCTGGTGCTGCCTTTGGCAACACCGGTGCTGATTTTCGGGGTCGCGGCGGCCGACGCGGCGGCGACCGGCCTGTCGTCGCGGCCGCATCTGTTGCTGCTGGCGGCGCTGCTGTGCGCGGCGGCCCCGCTATGTCCCCTCGCCGCGGGCGTGGCGCTGCGAGGGGCGTCCGAATAACGCCGCTTCAATCGGCGAAAACGGCGAAGATATCGCGCAACGCGGTGGTCTGGCGGCCATCGGTGGAGAGCGGAACCAGCACCGGGTCCTTGATGCCCGCGAGGCGCCATGCGTCCACCCCGTCCCGAATTTGGGTTGCCGATCCCGACAGGGTCGTATCGGCCAGCAGGCGGTCCGACAGACATCCCGCCACATCGTCCAGGCGCTGTTCGGCGGCGGCGATCACCGCAAGCATTTCCTCGCCGTACCCCGCTTCGATCCAGTAATTCCGGTAATTCGGCATCAGCGCGTAAGGCGCCAACGCCTTTCGCAACACCGCCCGCGCGACAGCCGGGTCCGGCTCGACGCAGACGCGGACACGATTGCCGATAAAAAACGCCGGATCGTTGCGCTTCGCCAAGGGAATCGCGGCAAGCGACTCCGCCATGTGCGACCGGCACCCGCTGGAAAACAACAATCCGTCCCCGATTTCTCCGGCCAGCGCCACCATCCGTTTGCGCAGTGTGGCGAGGATCACTGGCGGTAGCGGACCGTATTCAACACAGGCCCGGAATTTACCGACAAACGCGCGGATGTCGCCAAGCGGCTTCCCGGGCGTCACGCCCATCCGGACATGCGCCGGCCCATGCGCGATGCCGATCCCGAACTGGAAACGCCCAGAGGAAACCTCATGCAGATACGCGGCGCTTTGGGCGAACTCGTCCACGGTCTCGGCGTAGATCGGGGCGATCGCACTCGCGAACGGGATCCGCTGAGTCGCGAAGGCGAGGCCTGCGCACGGGCCGATGGTGCCGAACGGGCTGGCGACCGACAACCCCGCGAACCCTCGCTGCTCGATTTCGCGCGCCAGCTCCAGCATCGCCAGCCGTTGTCCCGGTGGCGCTGCGAGTGCCAGCGCGGGCCGTAAGCGACTTGATGCCGCATTGGTCATGGTAAGCCCCTTCCGATGTCGTTGACTCGCTTATCGGGCATCGCCCGGGAGGATACCACCTTTCGCCGCAGCGCCCGCCCCAATCCCAGTAGGTTGCGAGCAGGTGCGGAACGCCGGAATACGCACCGCCCGGTCCGTCCATCGCCGGGACAGGTCCATGGCCCGGCAGACGGCATTTTCACCGATAGGTCGAGAGCAAAAAATGCGCCAGCGGATTATCCTTCGCCGGGTCCAGCAAGTGCCTGAAATGCCGCGAAACCCGGCCCATCGACTGCCGGCGCCATGCCACGGGATCGAAACGGTCCGACGGCGAAAAATCCTCCGTCATCCCATTCGCCAAAAACCGCGCGAAGGGATCGCGCCCAGGGCGAATGGTTTCGCCGCGTTGCGCGGCGTAATGGACGGGATCGAAGAACGCGTTGGGGGAGACCTTGCCGCTGCGCCGATGTGTCAGAAAATGAGCGAGCGCGGCCATTTCTTCCGGCACGCCGTACTCGGTCCGGTACCAAACCGGGTCGAAAAACACGATGGGGCGCCGCCCCTCGGCCTCTCCCAACAGAAGATAATGCGCCAACGGATTGACATCGAGGCGCTCCACCTCCGGATTGGTCGCGGCGTACCATCGGGAGTCGAAATAAAAATTCGGCTGCCGGTTCTCCCGCCAGCCGAATTCGCAGTAATGGCGCAGCGGGTCAGCGCCGGACGCCAGCACGTCGCCGCTGTGCAATGCATAATAGTTTTCGTCGAACACGCCCTCGTCGCGCAACGCCAGAAAATCCGCCGGTTCGCCATCGAGGCTGAGGAAAATGTCATCCGCGATCCCGGTCAGCGTCCGTTCCGGCAGACCCAACGCCGGCCACATCGCCGCACTGGGCGCCACCACGCGAGACCGCCGCCGCCGCAGAAAGTCCGCCAGCGGCGAGCGTTTCGCGTCCAGGTTGTAATTCGTCCGATACCAATTTGGATCGAAATTCGGCGATGGCCTTAAGCCCGCCGCCTCGCCCGCCGCCGCGTAATGGAACAAAGGCAGGGCGGCCCGCGCCAGACCGTGAGTCGCGCGATACCAGACCGGGTCGAACCAGGGATTCGGCGCCCGGTCTTCCGCCGCGCCAAAGCGGACGTAATGCAGTTCGGGGCCGATACCCGCCTCTCCGACATCCGGATAACGGCGCCGGTACCAGGCCGCGTCGAACAGGCCCGTGTCGCGCAGGCGCCGCACATCGGCCGCGGAGGCACGATACGTGGCGTGCTCCTCCGACGCCTCCAGGCGCAGGCGCAGGTCGCGGACCGGAACCCCGCGCAACAGTTTTCCGGCCCATTCGTCCCGCTCGGCCGGAGAAGGCACGCGGTCGACAAGGTCCCGGAAGGCCTCGAAAACCGCGGCCTCCACCCCGTCGCGCGGCACGGCGGCAAAAGCTCCTTGCGTGACGTTGCGCACTTATCCCCTCTCGCTCTTCCCCCATGGTATCTCCGGTCGTAGCATGGTTCGAGATGGCACGCCGCACCCGCGCGACGCCCCGGAAACGGCGCCGCTGCTGGAATTGTTTTTCTATCTATGGTTGCATATGTCTGAGGACCTTGTTACATATCGTTCAAGCTCCCTGCCCCGCCGGTCAGCCTCGCGGGGGAAGCCGTTTCACGCCGGTGAGGGAAAATTCAACGCTCCCGGCGGTCAACTTTGGAGGTTCGCCATGTCCGTGTCTTCGATGCCGCCGGGGATTGGGTAACCGGCCATGGCGGCGCGCCCCAGAATTGTCAGAGCGGTGATCGATCGCGACGACCCGGACGACGTCTCCCTGGACGAGTCCGGCGACACGATTGATCCGGGCTTCGACGAAGCAACCTATCTTCGCGCATTTCCCGATATCGCCGACGCGGTGCGGC
>JAYWAX010000623.1:0-8734 GCA_043782125.1 Acetobacteraceae bacterium
GACCGTCTGCCCATGACCCGCCACATATGGGTTCTTGTCCTGTTGATTTCTCTGGGCGGTTGGTTCGACGTCTATTCCATCTTTCTCACCGGAACGATCGCGCCGGGCCTCTTCGCCGATAAAATCTTCACGCCGACAACCGTGGCGTTCTTCGGGTTCACCGGTCTCGCGTCGTTCATCGCCGCGCTGTTCACCGGTTTGTTTATTGGCACATTCTTTCTGACCCGCTTCGCCGATCGTTTCGGCCGCCGCGCAGTCTTCACCTTCTCCCTGGTATGGTACAGCGTTTGCACCACCGTGATGGCGTTCCAGACTACCGCGGAATGGGTGAATTTCTGGCGCCTGATGTCGGGCATCGGGATCGGGATCGAACTGGTGACAGTCGATACCTATATCTCCGAACTCGTGCCCAAACGAGTCCGCGGACTCAGCTTCGCCGTGCAACAATCGATTGGCTTCGTCGCCGTCCCGGTCGTGACCTTCCTCGCCTGGTGCCTGGTGCCGATGACCATCATGACCCTTTCGGGCTGGCGCTGGGTCGTGCTGTTCGACGCGATCGGCGCGATCGCCGTCTGGCTGGTGCGCTTCCGCCTGCCGGAATCGCCGCGCTGGCTGGCCCAACAGGGCCGCCTGGCGGAAGCGGAACTGGTCATGAGCGCGATTGAGGCCAAGGTCGCCGCCGAATACGGCCGCCCCTTGCCGCAACCCGAGCCGCCCTCCGCCGAAGACCCGCGCGCAGGCAAATTGCGCGAAGCCTTCGGCCCGCGTTACCGGACCCGCACGATCATGCTGTCGGTGGTGAATTTTTTCCAGACCATCGGATTCTACGGCTTCGCCAACTGGGTGCCGACCCTGTTGCTCGCCAAGGGCATCACCGTCACGAAGTCGCTGGAATATACCTTTATCATCGCCTTCGCGTATCCGCTGTTCCCCCTGTTCGGCGCCCTGTTCGCCGATAAAATAGAGCGAAAATGGCAGGTCTGCCTGTCCTGCGCGGGCATCGCGGCGTTCGGGCTGCTGTTTTCGACCCAGACCGATCCGCTGATTCTGATCGCGATCGGAACCTGCCAGACGATGATGAATTCCTGGCTGTCCTTCTCGTCCCATAACTATATGGCCGAGGTCTTTCCGACCCGTATCCGCGCCAGCGCCGTCGGGTTTGTGTATTCCTGGAGCCGCTTCAGCACCATCTTCACCGGCTTCATCATCGCATGGCTTTTGGGCCAGTTCGGCGTCCCCGCGGTCTTCATGTTCGTCGCCGGCGCCATGGGTGTCGTCATACTTGGCATGGCCATCTGGGGTCCCCGCACCAACAACCTGGCACTGGAAGATATCGCCCATTGATCTCATGCTGTCCCGCTCGCGCCGCGGCCCGCCCCATGTGGGCCGGGATAATGTGTCGCGGGCTGGCTATCGTACAACCGCCGTGGCCTGGTTCGACCGGACTGCCGGGAGCGGGACGTTCCCGCGACTCAGGGCACATGGCGCGCCACTACCGATGGTCCGGTCGAGTTGGACCCTGACGAGAAGGGGGCAGATTTTCGTGGCCGGCATCCCTGACGTGACGCGGATGCAGCGCCTACCCGCCCCCATTGCCCGTCTTCCACTTCGCCACCCGGCTCGCGACCTCGGTTTTCTCATCCGGGCTCAACTGCGCCATCGCGGTATGCACGTTCTCAACCGCCAGATCGTGCAATTCCCCGGGCACCGATCGTTCCGCTGCCAGAGTCAGCCACACGGCCGCCTCGACATAGTCGTAAGTCCCACCGGCCCCCGTCAGGATCAGATACCCCAGCGTGTTCTGCGACACCGCATCGCCCGCGTCCGCCGCGCGCCGGGCCCATGATAATTGCTGGGCTTCGTCGCGCCCGATGCCGTCGCCGGTGCCGTACGCAACCGACAGCATCCGCGCCGCCACGACATTTCCACCGCGCGCCGCCAGCATGTAATGGCGCACGGCCTCGGCGCGGTCTTGCTCGATGCCCGCGGCGCCCATCCAGTAAATACCGGCGATGTTCGCCTCCGCCGTGGCGCTGCCCTGCTCCGCCGCCCGGCGGTAAAGCGCCAGGGCTCCCGCTTCGTCCTGGGTGCCGCCCCGGCCCAACATCAGCATCGCGCCGAGATTCAAAGCGCCGCCAGCATCGCCAAGGTCCATCGCGCGCAGAAACCACCGCCGCGCTTCGGTATCGTCGGCCGTCAGCCCAAGTTCCCCATCGCGATACGCGCGGCCAATCCGGTCGCAGGCCATGGCCACCCCGAGTTCGGCGGCTTCGCGATACGTCCGCAGCGCCTCCTCCGTCTGCCCGCCAGCGGTTTCCCGCATCATGGCCAGGCCGACCAGCGCGGTGGTCTGCCCCCGGGCGGCGGCGTCGCGATACAGGCGCTCCGCCTCGACCGGATCGCGCGGCTGTCCCAGCGCGCCCTCCCGCGCCACCTCCGCCAGCCGCAGCATCGCGTCGGCGTGGCCCAGAGCGGCGGCGCCCCGATACAGGGTCAATGCCAGATTTGCATCGAAAGCGATCCCTTCGCCCGCCTCCACCAAAGCCGCAAGGCGCCAGGCCGATTCGGCGTCGCCGGCGGCGGCGAGACGGTACCATTTCACCGCCACCGCCGAGTCGCGCCGCTGTCCGAGCAGCCCCAGTTGCGCCGCCTCGCCCATGCGCCTTTGCGCCGCCGGCATGCCCGCGTTGGCAGCGAGCGCGTACCAAACCGCGGCCTCGCCATCATCGCGCGCGACACCCCGGCCGGATTCATGGATGCGGGCAAGACCCAGCCACGCCTCTGGCTCGCTCAACGCCGCGCCAATGCGAAACCAGTGCAAGGCCTCCACTTCGTCCCGCGTGCCGGCCCACCCGTCTGTGTACCCAAGGCCCATGGCCGCCGCGGCCGCGCCGGAACCGAGTTCGGCGGCGCGGCGGAAACGATCGACGGCGCGCGCGTCGTCGTGCGCCACGCCCCGGCCAAACCGATACATCAGGCCCATCTGATGCAGCGCGGGCGCGAGGTCCTGGTCCGCCGCTTCCGAGATCAATCGCAACGCCCGGACCGGATCCTTGGCCACGCCATCGCCGTCCAACAGCAACAACCCCAACTCGAAACGGGCCAGGTCCATCTCTCGCGCCTTGTCGGAGCGCGGGTCCTCCGGCTGACCGAATTCGTTGGCCCGACTCTGCTCCACCGCCTCCGACAACCAATAACCCGCCTTTTCCCGATCCCGTCCCGGGCCGTACTTCCCCGTCATATACCCGGCGCCGACCAGAGCCGCGGCGTGGCCGTGGCCATGGCCCGCGGCGCGCAGCAGATACAGCCAGGATTGAAGCCGGTCCCGCGGATAGCCCGGCTGGCCATCCAGCAGGTTCGCGACCCGGAATTCCGCTTCGGCGTCGTCGTGATCCGCCGCCCGCTGCAACCAGGTCAAAGCCGCGCCGGGATCGACGCCAACGCCAATGCCCAGACGATAGGCCTCGCCCAGAGCGCGTTCGCCGCCGGGATCGGCGCGGTCGGCGGCGCTGCGATACAGGGCGAAGGCCTTGTCATCATCGCGCGCGACGCCCGCGCCCGCCTGATACAGCGCCCCAAGCCGCACTTCCGCGGGCGCGAACCCCTGAAGAACGGCTTTTTGGTACCAGCCAGCGGCCTCGGCCGGATCGGGCGGCCCAGGGATGCCCATTTCATGGGCTATGCCGAGATTGACGCGGGCGGCGGCGTTCGCCGCGGCGGCGGCGCGCCGGGTCCATTTCAAGGCTTCCGGCCAGTTGCGCGGCGTGCCGTCGCCGTTGCCATGCGCGGCGCCAAGCGCGGCGGCGGCGGTCATGTCACCCGCTTCCGCGGCCAGACGCAGCAGTTCGACTCCGCGTTCGGGATCGCGCGCCACGCCCTCGCCGCGCACCAACATCAATCCCAGCTCGCGCCGTCCCAGACGATTCCTGGCCGCGACGGCGCGGTTCAGCCAGCGCACCGCTTCGGCCGGATCGCGGCGGGCTTTCCACCCATGTGCGTAAGCCAGCCCCAGATCGGCCATCGCCGGCGCGTCGTTCGTCGCGGCCTTTTTCCTCAGTGCCTCGATGTCGATCGTCGCCATGTTTGGCTGCGGGCTGTCGGGCAGGAACAGCGGCCCGCGCGCCTCGGACACGCCGGTCAGCGCCAGGAACAGCACGAAACCCCCGACGAACCGGCCAAGGCCGGGACGCAATCGCCGCATGGTCAGGCTTGCGCGACCGCGGCGGACCACGGCGAGGCCGCGTCGCTGATTCCCGCCGCAAGGCCATGCCCGTCGCGCAAGATCATGTTCGGGCAGGCGAAATTGATCGGCATGACGGCGTGTTCCACGATTTCGGTTGGCCCGTCCGCGGTCAGCGCCGCGATGACATCGGCCGGCAGACGGCGGTCGGCGGACACGCCTTCGGGGCCGGAGACGTCGATCCGCGGCTGGTGCGCGGCCTGATCCACCGTCATGCCGAAATCGGCGACAAAGCTCATGACCTGCGCGACGGCGGCGAGAATGCGCCGCCCGCCGGATGCACCCGCCGCGAGCCAAGGCCGGTCGCCGTCTTTCAGGATGATCGGCGACATGTTGGTCAGCGGCCGCTTCCCACCGCCGATGGAATTCGGCTGGTTCGGCCGCGGGTCGAACCACATCACGCCGTTGTTCATCAGCACGCCCGACCCCGGCAGCACGACCCGGCTGCCCATGGAGGAGAGCAGCGTGGTCGTCATCGACACCATTGAGCCCTCCTGGTCCGACACGGTCAAATGAGTGGTGCAGGTTTCCGCCGCCATCGGATCGGCATCGCCGAGACCCTCCAACCGCTCCGCGTACGCGGTCTTCATGGCACGGGCGAAAGCGACATACCAGGCGGCATCCGGGGCCGTCCCGAACCCGGCGCCCGACATCTGATCGAGCACGCGCATCATCGTCGGCGCCGCCGTCAGCCCGCCCGTCAATTGCAAGGTCCGGTTACGCCAACGGTACTCGGTGGCCTGAACAACTCTCGCCTGACAGCTTCGCAAATCTTCGGCGGAGAGAACACCGCCCATCTGCTTCACGTCGGCGACAAGGCTGGCGGCGATCTCGCCTTCATAGAAATCGCGCGGTCCGGCCTTGGCCAGGCGTTCCAGCGTGTCCGGCAGGTTGCCAAGGCGGAAAAACCCCGTGGAACCCTGATACGGCGCGATCGGCGGCAGCCCATCCGGCAGATAAATCCGCGCGCTTTCCGCGTATTTTCGAAGGACGGCGGCCGAGGCCGCGATTTTGATCGTCGTGTACCAGTCCTGTGGCAGGCCGCGCTTCGCAAGCGCGATGGCGGGCGCCAGCACCTCCGCGAATGGCAGCTTGCCCCACATCGCGTGCATTTTCGAATATCCGGCGACCGAGGCCGGAACAGCGAAAGACAGCGGCCCGTGGATGTTCGCGTCGGCCTCGACCTCCGGCCAGGCGAACAAATCCTGCTTCATCCGGCCCGTCAGTTTGAACGCGGAGGGATTGAGGCCGCGCGGCGCGACCGGTCCGAAATCCACGACATCCGCGCGGCTCTGGCCCGCGCGATGCACCAGCGCGAAGCCAATGCCGCCCAGACCGGAATTCCAGGGCTCCAGCGCCGCGAGACAGAACGCGGTGCCGACGGCCGCGTCCACCGCGTTGCCGCCCATGTCGAGAATGGCGACGCCCGCCTCCGCGGCCGCTTTAACCTGGGACACCACCATGCCGCGCTTCCCCGTCGCGGACGGTTTTGTCAGCGACCAGTTTTGCGTGACATGCTGGGCGGGCGTGTAATCCATGGCGGCGGCTCCTGTGACACGATGAAGCTTAGTGGAACACAGGCGCCGCCGCCGTCAATTGGATCAGGTCTTAATGCCAAGCACCTTGGCCGCGGTCCCACCGAGAATCGCCACTTTCTGCGCGTCGGTGAGCGATGTCGTGGCGAAGATGTGATCCACGGGGTGCATTTCCCAGGGATACGGATAGTCGCTGCCAAGCATGATCTGACCGGCGCCGACCTGCGCGGCCAGGTGGCGGAGCGCTTCCGGCGTGAAGATCAGCGAATCGAAATACATCTGATTGAGGTATTCCGCCGGCTTCTTCTTCAGCTTGATGTTCGGATCGCAGCCCGCCGGCGAAACGAAGCAGGCGTGATCCGACCGCGCCGCGTACGATGGCAGGAACCCGCCGCCATGCGCCGCGATGACCTTCAGTTTCGGGAATTTATCCAGCGTTCCCTCGAAGATCAGATGTTGCAGGGCGATCGTGGTGCCCAGTGGGTTGCCAACGGTGTTGCCCAGCCAGCCGTTGCCTTTCAGCGCCTCGGCGAGTTGCGGGACGCCTTGCGGATGGATAAACAGCGACGCGCCCAGTTCTTCCGCCTTGGCCCAAACCGGATGGAATTGCGGATCGGAAAAGGGCTGGCCATTGACGGTATCGCCGATCGCCGCCCCGCGCAGGTTCAGCTTCTTCATCGCGTGTTCAAGTTCCTGAACCGCCAGAGCCGGGTCCTGCATCGTCAACGACGCGAACGCCGCGAACCGATCGGGTTTCGCCGCGCAGAGTTCCGCGAGCTTTTCGTTCTGAAGCTTCACGGCCTTGGCGGATAGATCGCGATCCTTGCCGTACCAGTAAGGGTTGATCGACAGCACCTCCATATCCACCGCCTGCGAGTCCATGGCTTTCAGGCGCTGTTCGATGACGACGTGCGCTTCGTCGTTGCCCTTGACCGTCGGGTTCATGCCGAGTTTCGGATCGCCGAAAATCGCGGTGGCCTCGGGGAACACGCAGTGCGAATGAACGTCGATCGTCTTCACGCGCTTGCCGCCAACCATCACCGGCAGCCTGGCGGCCGCGTGCGCGGTCTTGGGCAACCCGCAGCCGCAGAACACAATGCTCGCGGCGGCGGCAATAAAGCCTCTTCTCGAGGTCATGGACGTTTCCTTTTGTTTTGGTTCGTTTCAGTAAATGGTCGAGCGCAACCGTTCCGGGTAAACGCGGTCGTATTCCGGGCCGCCAAGCTCGCCTTTGGTGATCGCCGCCATGATCGTTCCACTACTGGGCAGCGACTTCCGATCGATATGCTTGCCGGGGTTCCACAATTCCGATCGCACCAATGCCTTCGGACACTGAAAATAAACCCTGTCGGCGGTCACAACGATCACCGAACGCGGCAACGTGCCACGGAACGGAAACCGCTCGATCAACGCCGGATCGGTGGAAATCTCGGCGCGTCCGTTGATCCGCAAGGTCTCCCCAACGCCGGGAATCAGAAACAGCAACGCGACACGGGGATCGCGCACGATATTTCGTAAACTGTCGGCGCGGTTATTGCCCCGGCGGTCCGGTATGAGCAGCGTCTTTTCGTCCACCACATGCACGAACCCGGCGGGGTCGCCACGCGGAGAACAGTCCAGCCCCTCCGGTCCAACGGTGGACAAGGTCATAAACGGCGAAGCTTCGATCATCGCCCGGTAGTGCGGGTGGATGTAGTCGATTTCCTTGGCGATCGCGCCCGCAGACGCCTCGCCGTAAAGCGCGGTCAACGCGGCTTCGTCGCGGATCAGATATTGGCCGGCGGATAGCGCGTCCATGGCTCCCTCCCATCGCAGAGCCGGATCATGCCGGAACCGCGAGGGCGGGCGCAAGCCAGGTCAGGCCTTCTGCTTCGTCATCATTTCGCCGAACAACACCCAATGGTCGCCCTCGAACCGCGCCAGTTGCATCGACTGCAACGGATAGAAGTTGGTCGGGCTGGTATTTGCCTTGATCCCCGGCAACATCAATGGAACCTCCAGGTCAACCATGTTCGCGGCCTGCCGCATCAGGTTTTCGCGCGTCAGGTCCTCGCCGCATTGTTTCAGTATCTGCACGAAGGCGAAGGCGGCGGCGTAGGAACTGGCGTTCGATCCCTCCAGCACGTTGGCGTTGGGGTTCCATTTCGCCATGAACGCGCGCCACACCTTCACGTCCGGGAAGTCGTCCCAGCGCGGATCGGTCACGTCTTTCAGATATTGCGCGGTCAGGATGCCCTGACCATTATCGACCCCGGCGGGCCGCATGACCGCGCCAACGGACGCCGCGACGCTGACGAGGTAATGCGTCGGTTTCCAACCGATTTCCGCGATTTTCTTGATCGCCTGCGCCGCGAATTTCGGCGTCGTGACATTGAACACGACATCCGCGCCCGCGTTACGCATCTGCAATATCTGCGAATCGACCGTCGGATCGGTCGCCTCATAGGTCACGTCTGAGACGATGAATTTCTTTAACGCATCCGTAAGCCCCTCGTGGAAGCCTTCGAGGTAATCGTTCCCCATGTCGTCGTTCTGGCGCAAAATTCCGATTTTCGGTGCCTTATTATTGGCCAGCAGGTGCTTCGCGTAAAGCGAGCCTTCGGTGTGATAATCCGGTTGCCAGCCCATGCTCCAGGGATACTGCTTCGGGTTGCCCCATTTCGACGCGCCGGACGCGACGATCAAATGCGGCACTTTCTTCTGATTGACGTATTTATGGATCGCCGTGTTCGGCTGGGTTCCCAGAGTATAGAACAGGCAAAAAACCTGATCGCGCTCCACCAGTTGGCGCACCAGTTCGACCGTTTTCGGCGGGCTGTAACCGTCGTCCAGCGAAATCAGGGTGATCTTGCGCCCGTTCACGCCACCCTGGGTTTCGTTGATCATCCGGAAATAAGCCGCCTGATTGCGTCCCGCCACCCCGTACGCCGAGGCATTGCCACTGTAAGGCTGCGTCTGC
>JAYWAX010000624.1:0-3156 GCA_043782125.1 Acetobacteraceae bacterium
AATCCGCGTCAGAGGCGACGATGCTGTCCGTGCCGCGCCAGGCGTCCGCGCAGGCAGCGCCGGCTGTGGACCTTTCGGTGTCCTCGCTCACTGCGGCGATCGGGCCGTCGCGCCCGGCACCCGCCGTCGCCCCCCCGGTCGCTGGAAAATCGTCCAGCATGCCGTTGATCGCCGGTGGCGGGGTCGCGGGTCTCGTCCTTCTGGGTGGACTTGGATATTTTCTGCTGGCGCCTGGCCCAACGCCGAAGCCGCAACCTCCGGTCACACCACCCGTGGTTGTGGTACCGCCCGTGACGCCGCCGCCGCTGGTGGCCCCGGTTACACCGCCCCCGGCGGTTGTGCCGCCGGTCACCGTGCCGCCCGTCGCCATCGTGCCGCAGCCTGGCGTACCGCTGGTCGCGCCGCCCGTTCAGCCACCGGTCGCCGTCGCGCCGGTACCGCCGTCGCCGGCCGAACTCGCCGACGCGGCCCGCCACGACATGGCGGGCTATTTGGAACGGCTGCCGTGCTCTTTATTCGATGGCGATCTGCGCGATGGATTGGCGCTGGTATCGGGGACCGGCGGTAAGCCCGCGATCGATGGGCTACGCCAGAAACTCGCCTCGCTGACCCTGCCCCGGCCGGCACCGCCGCCGCGCGTGCGCCAGGTCGATTCGGTGTTCTGCGCCTGGATCGACACACTGCGCCCGATCGCGAAAACTTTCGGAGAAAGCGGCGCCCGGCTGAGCTTGCGGCTGGCGGGCGATCCCGCATGGCTCCCGAAGGACGAATACATCCGCCCACGCCTTACAATGGGCGATTTCCGGGGCGAACTGCATGTCGATTACATCGACCGCGCGGGCAACGTGCAGCATCTGTATCCGCAACTTGGCGATCCCAAGGAGCGTATGGCCGCCGATCCACCGCGCCGGTTCGAACCGGGCGAGCAGGTCACGCTTGGCGAACCTGGCCCGGATAATCGTGGCTGGCAGGTGGACGAGCCCTTCGGAACGGACCTGATCATCGCCATCATTTCGGAAGACGCGCTGTTCGACCGTCCCAGGACGGCGAATGTGGAAAAGGCCGCGACCTATCTGCGCGATCTGAAGAAATCGGTGGAAGCGGCAAAGGCCCGCGGCGCCCGGATCACCGCGACGGCGATGCCGCTGGAAACGCGGCTGAAGTAAAACCAACCGTCGGAACGATTGACTCTCGGCACGGCTTATCGCCGTCGTCATGGCACGGCTTATCGCCGTCGTCATGGCACGGCTTCTTCCCCTCGTCATGGCACGGCTCGACCGGGCCATCGGGCACGGCACATCGATCGAACGAGAGGCGCTGTCCGCAGTTTATCGTGCCCACTCTCGCAAAGCGTTACCGCTCCCGATGGCCCCGCTCGGGGGCGTGCCAGGACGCGGAGAGGACCTCGCGATGGGTCAATCGCTCGTGCCGTTGGTACGATACGGCCGTCAGGGCCGTTTCGACGTTCCGCCGGCAGTCCCGATCGAATGCCCCAGGTCGTCGCGTAACCATCCCGCGGGCATTGTGCGATGAAACGTCGCGCGAATCTCGGCCAGACGCGGCTTTGTCATCCCGATCATCTCCGGGGTGAAAAATTCCGCGCTGTCGGTGAACATCAGATAGGCCTGCGCTTCGTTCTCCATCACGTGCTCGATACTGGGTTCGTAACCCAGGGCGTGCAGGAAACGCCGGATCCGTTCGCGCTCGGCAGCCGTCAGGATTTGGGTCCAGAAGCGGCGCGTGAAAGCGGCATAAGCCGGGTTGGTGAAATATTCGCCGTGCGACAATTCGTGATGCAGAATCGCCGCGCGCGCCTGCGATGTGATGTTCGCGTCGGCACCCACCTGAGGAATGGAAATCAGTCCCCCGTTGACGTTGGGTTCAAACCATTTTTCCCGCTGGATCAACCGGCGCAGAGCTTCCTCTTCCTCCAGCAACTGGATCCCGTCGCGGTCGGACAGGGCGAAAAACCGCGCCAACCCGGACGCGCCATAATCGTGTCCGTAATAAAATGTTTCGACCGTATCGCCCCCTGCCCGCACGGCGGCGTCGAGTTCCTCGTCGTTCAGCACCCGGTCGTGCGGCTGACCGGCCTTTTCGACGAAGGCAGCGGTCCGGTTCAGCATGTGGCCCTGCTCGCGCAGCGAGGCGAACACCAGCACGATCACGCGCGGGTTTGGCGCGAAGCGGAAAACCGAGAGCGACGGGCCCGACGCAGGGGCCACGTGATCGCGTATGTGTTGTTCGTCCGCTGTCTCGATCCGGAATTCCCTTGGCCAGGCCACGCGCGGCGGTACCACGTCTTCCGCCCGGGGAGCCGCAACCGGAGCTGCGGTCGTGTTCTGGGGTGCCTGGGCCGCAGGTGGAGGTTCGGCCGCCGGAGCGGGAGGCGGCGCGATGCTCGCCTTCGGTGCCATGTCCGCCGGGGCCGGGCCAGGAGACGGCCACAGAAACCAAGCCCCGCCGGCGATTGCCAACACGGCGGCGGCGGCGGCGATCGGAATGGCGGGGTTCATCCCACGCGATGGCGCCGGGGGAGGGGCCGCGGCCGGGGCTGGCGTGACCGCCTGGGCGATCGAACGCGCCGGCGGCAGCGCGGCGGCGCGTGCCGTTCCCGCCACCGGGTTTCCGCCTGGCGACGACATGGGCGAGGTTTCCGTGGCGCCCGGCGCCGCAGCCGGGCTCACGCGAACCGTCGCGTCGTCGTCTATTTCGGGCGGCATCCCGGCGTCGTCATGAACATGGGTAAGGCCTGGAATCCCGGCGGGAGGTTATTCGGCCGCCCCGCGTCCACGTCGCGAAGCGAAAGGTATCGGACCAACCAAGGATGCCTCAGCCACGCGGGGAGAGCAAGCGTGTTATCATCCTGCGAGACACATGAGGCAAATGGGAAAGCGTTGGCGCACAACGAAAAACGCGCGATCCGGAGACCGCGCGTTGTTCTGTATCGATCCTCGCGTATCGGACGCGAGGCACGCGTCAGGCACCGAGATTGATAACCTGCACACGCCGGTTGCGGGCTTCCGGTGTCTGCGGACCCGAGTCGACCACCGGGCGTTCCTGGCCCATGCCCACCGCTTCCAGGCGGGAAGGCTGAACGTTGAACTGGCCGGTCAGGTAGGCGACGACGGCTTCCGCCCGGCGCTGCGACAGCGC
>JAYWAX010000625.1:0-3155 GCA_043782125.1 Acetobacteraceae bacterium
CGCCACCATACTTTACTCCGACCTTAAGGCGCTCCTTATGGATGGTATTGTCCGGACCTCTGGGCGGCGGAACAAGGCGGGGCTGGCCGGACGCTTACGGTAGCAACGGGGCCGAAAGTTTGGTTCAGACTGGACGCAGGGCCAGGCGGCGAGGCCAACAGGACCGCATCGACCCAAAGTGGACACTGGCGACGGCCGGCGAGTGGCCACGCCGTCAATGACGGCGTGCCGAGATCGTTGCGATTCAGTCCTCGGAGCGCAGGGTCGCTTCGACGAGCTGAGTAAGCCGCTCCCGCAGCGCAGGGCTTCCCGCCGGCCCGAGGAGGACGCGGACCCAGACGATGGGCAGGTATGGCTCTATCGCCGCCGCTAACGCTTCGCGGGAGATGCCGCCCAGCCGCGCGTATTCGGACTGCATGATCGCATTGTAGGCGCGCGGCCGCTCCGGATCGGCGACGGTATCCGGCGCGAGTTCGGAAAGGTTCACGTGAGAGCATGCGAGGTCGAAGCCGGCGGGGGCACGCGTCGCGCCCCCCCAGTCGATGAGCCTCGGACCATCCGCCGTCACGATCACGTTGCCAGGGTGAAGGTCGCCATGGCACAGCCCGTCCCCCGGCGTCAGGCGCTCGATCAGGGTAAGGATGCCAGTGGCGATGTGCTTCGGCAGCATGCCGGAGAGCCGCGACTCGCCGGCCATTGTGTCGCGCAGGGAAAATACGTCCGCCGGCGGGGCTGTCTTGTGAACGGATATGGCGAGCGTCGCGAGGATCGCGCCCGTCTGCCCGGGCGTCATGGCGCCGCTGCGCGATAACTGCATCAGGGTCGGTCCGTCGAAGCGCTGCAGCACGATGCCAAAGCGCCCCTCCAAGGCGATCTCGTCGAACACCTCCGGCGCCGGGGCGCCGGCGGCGGATACGGCGCGGGTCATTCGGGCCTCCCACCAACTGTACCGTTGGGGGAAGCCGGCCTTAAACAGCTTCACGACCTGACCCGGCGCCCAGGCGTGGACGTCCGAGTAGGCGCCTTCGCCGATCTTTTCCCCCAGAGATCCCCGCATTGCCCGTCCTCCGCCACCTACAGTGGGCGTACATCCGCGGAATGAAAGTTCGAAGTCTGGTACAACCTCTCCTCGTCATGGCCCGACTCGATCGGGCCACCGGTAGCGCCAGAAAAGCGGATTTGTGCCGCTCCCGGTCCCCCGATCGAGTCGGGGGATGACGAGGAGGGGGTGTGCCAGACTTCGTACTTTCATTCCGCCGATGTACGGCCACCGTAGCCTCCGCCACGGGGAGTAAGCACCGCCGGCGGGCAAAGATAAATCCCGCCCCGTCGCTGGAAGGCACCTGATCGTTTGCGAACACCGCACGCGCCCAGGCCCGTCTCACACGACAAACGGCTGTAGACGAGGCGGGAGGGTTGCGGAAAGCCATGTTTTACGCACACGTGGAAGATCGCCCTGCATTCCCGACGATGAGCGGCATCGCCATGGATCGGCCGATCTATTTATCCATGGCCAGAAAACCCGCCCAGAGTCGGGTTCTGTTCAAGCGACTCTTCGGCTCCGCTGCGACCCGCCCCCCGTTCGCGAGAAGAGGCCTACCAGAACGTGTCACCGTCCGAGCAGGCCAATTCTCGCCTTTGGAACCCCGAGGTTCCAAAGGCGAGCCCGTGGCGGGGCCCGGCGCCCCCTTCGGTTACGCCGCCTCCGCCAACGCCCCGTCAATCGTCAGCCCCTTGCTGTTCGCCGAGACATGCACGGTCTCGCCGTCCTTCACGGTGCCTTCCAGGATCATGCCCGCCAGCGGGTTTTGCAGCGCACGCTGGATCACCCGTTTCAGCGGACGCGCCCCGTAAACGCTGTCATAGCCTTCGTTCCCCAGCCACAGCGTCGCTGCCTGATCCAGTTCCAGCGCGATCTTCCGGTCCGCCAGCAGCGCGACCAGCCGCTTCAACTGGATCGCCACGATGCTCGCCATATCCGCGCGTTGCAGGCGGCGGAACAGGATGATCTCATCCAGCCGGTTCAGGAATTCTGGCCGGAAATGCGCGCGAACGTGCTGCATGACCTGCCCCTGAACCAGCGCCGCCGGTTCGCCTTCCGCCTGCTGCGCCAGAACGTCCGAGCCCAGGTTGGAGGTGAGGACGATGATGGTATTTTTGAAATCGACGGTGCGGCCCTGACCATCCGTCAGACGACCGTCGTCGAGAACCTGGAGCAGCACGTTGAACACATCCTCGTGCGCTTTTTCGACCTCGTCGAACAGGATCACCTGGTAGGGACGGCGCCGCACGGCCTCGGTCAGGACACCGCCCTCGTCGTAACCGACATAACCCGGGGGCGCGCCGATCAGACGGGACACGGCGTGTTTCTCCATGAATTCGCTCATGTCGATGCGCACCATGGCCTTGTCGTCGTCGAACAGGAATTCGGCGAGCGCCTTGGTCAGCTCGGTCTTCCCCACCCCGGTCGGGCCGAGGAACAGGAAGCTGCCGATCGGCCGATTCGGGTCCTGCAACCCGGCGCGGGCGCGGCGGACGCAGTTGGCGACGGCTTTCAGCGCCTCTTCCTGGCCAACGACGCGTTTGCGTAGTTCGTCCTCCATGCGCAACAGCTTACCGCGTTCGCCTTCCAACATTTTTTCCACGGGCACGCCGGTCCAGCGCGACACCACGGCGGCGATGCCTTCCTCCGTCACGGCTTCGTTCACCAGCTTGCCTTCGCCGGTTTCCTTCAATTTAAATTCCAGCGCCGGGATCACGCCATAAACCAGTTCCGACGCGCGGGTCAGATCGCCATTGCGCTGCGCGACTTCCGCATCGCCGCGGGCCTGATCCAGGCGCTCCTTGATCTTTTGCGTTTCCTGCAACTGATCCTTTTCCGACTTCCAGGCCGCCGTCA
The DNA here is from genome assembly GCA_043782125.1 of Acetobacteraceae bacterium. Taxonomy (GTDB): domain Bacteria; phylum Pseudomonadota; class Alphaproteobacteria; order Acetobacterales; family Acetobacteraceae; genus Rhodopila. Next base: position 2,900 of record JAYWAX010000625.1, read on the forward strand.
TCGAGTCGGATTTTTCCGACACCTCGGCCAGTTCCTTTTCCAACCGGACGAGGCGTTCCTTCGACGCGATGTCGCTTTCCTTGGCCAGCGCCACTTTCTCGATTTTCAACTGGATGACCCGGCGGTCCAGTTCGTCCAGCACTTCCGGTTTGCTATCCACCTGCATGCGCAAACGCGAGCCGGCCTCGTCCATCAGGTCGATGGCCTTGTCGGGCAGGAACCGGTCGGTGATGTAACGATTCGACAACGTCGCCGC
>JAYWAX010000626.1:0-8713 GCA_043782125.1 Acetobacteraceae bacterium
CGTCGCGGCTGTGAAAGAGGCAGCCTGACATGGCCATTCTGATAAACGCCGCGACCCGCGTGATCACGCAAGGTTTTACGGGCGCGCAAGGCACATACCATACCGAGCAGGCGATCGCGTACGGCACCAAGGTGACCGGCGGGGTCACGCCGGGTAAAGGCGGCACGACCCATCTGAAGCTCCCGGTTTTCGACACGGTGGCAGAGGCGCGCGCGAAAGTGGGCGCGGATGCGACCGCGATCTACGTCCCGCCGCCCTTCGCCGCCGACGCGATCATGGAGGCAATCGACGCCGAAGTGCCGTTGATCATCTGCATCACCGAGGGCATTCCGGTCCTGGACATGGTGCGGGTCAAGCGCGCGCTGTCCGGGTCGAAGTCTCGCCTGATCGGGCCGAACTGCCCGGGTGTCATCACGCCTGGCGAATGTAAAATCGGGATCATGCCGGGTCATATCCACCTGCGCGGCTCGGTTGGCATCGTGTCGCGGTCCGGCACTCTTACATACGAAGCTGTGGCCCAGACCACCGCCGCCGGGCTGGGGCAAAGTTCCTGCGTTGGCATTGGCGGCGATCCGGTCAAAGGCACCGATTTCATCGAAATTCTGGAGATGTTCCTCGCCGATCCCGACACGAAGCAGATCGTCATGATCGGCGAAATCGGCGGCCAGAGCGAGATCGAGGCGGCCGAGTTCCTGGCGCGCAATTCCGTGAAGAAGCCGACCGTTGGGTTCATCGCGGGGTCCTCGGCGCCGCCCGGGCGGCGGATGGGGCATGCGGGCGCGGTGATTTCGGGCGGGCGGGACACGGCGGACGCGAAGAAAGAGGCGATGCGCGCGGCGGGTATCCACGTGTCGGAAAGCCCGGCGGAGTTGGGCGCGCGGATGCTGGAAGTGTTACGGGGGTAGGCGAGGCGCTTGCGTCGGGAAAAATGGCAGGAAAAGTTTGAATTTGGCTTTCCTCTGCGCTATGTAGTCCCCATGGAAAATCCATACGCCCAGGTGACAAAAAATCGGTCACGTGTTGAAGCCCGGCCGGAGCGTGATGCCATGGATACCCAGGTCATGAACCCCAACACAATGTTCGCTTCCGGTCGCGCGCCGCGGCAATCCGGCGGATGGTTCCGCGGTCTGGCAGCGCTGCGACGCGAGGCCGCTGAAATCTGCGCGAAGATCGACCGGGAATTGCCGATCGCGGAAGCTCGTGCAGACAGCTTAATGCGGCGTTACGGTATCTGACACCAGGTGGCGCTTAACCCGCTGGGGTTTCTGACGGCCTTCCGCCGACTGGATCGCCTGTTCGAACTCGAAGCCAAACACGGCAGACTCATCGAAATTCAGGCTGAACGGATTCAAGCGGTTGAGGAGCAACTCAACCGCTTGCAAGCCCGCGTCGAGGCGCGGGAAGACATCCTGGTCGCGGAGGCCAAGGGAGCCGCTGGGTCGGTAGCGTCCATGGTCGCCTCCCAGCACATCGCGGACATCTCCCGCCGGCTTGGCGCGATGGAGGAGCGGGTGAGGGCGCCCGGCCGCCTCGCGCTGCTGGATCGCAACGGGTCTGGGGCATAGGCTTCCCAGTATCCCCAACCCTTCAGCTCATGTAAAACACCTCTTACATGAGCTGGACCCAGGACCCGAATCCCCCCACCCCCCGCCGTGGCTACCACCATGGCAATCTGCGCGAAGCCCTGATTCAGGCCGCGCAGGAACTGATTGGCGCCAAAGGCCCAGCCGGTTTCACCATCGCGGAGGCCGCGCGCCTCGCCGGAGTCAGCCCAGCCGCGCCGTACCGGCATTTTCGGGATGCGGAATCGTTGCTGGCGGAAGTCGCCACACGGGGCTTCGACGCATTCCGCCAACGCCTGGCCGCCGCGCTCGACGCCGCCCCCAAGGACGCGGCCCGCGCCGCCGAAGCCGTTGGCCGGGCCTATCTTTCGTTTGCCCGCGAAGAACCCGCCTTTTACGCGGCCATGTTCGAAGCTCGCATTGCGCGCGACCCGTACCCCGAGCTTCAGGCCGCGGGAGACCGCGCCTTCGGGGTGCTGCGGATGTTGGCGGAGCGTCTGGCCGCCGCTGCCCGCATTCAGCCGCGTCCTCCGGCTTTAATGATCGCGTTGCATATCTGGTCCACCGCCCATGGGATCGCATCCTTGTTCGGCCGCGCCGATCCATCCCGCCGCCCCTTGCCAATGTCCGCCGAGGATCTGCTTGAGGCCTCCCTGCTGATTTATCTGCAAGGACTTGGTGTCACGCCGTCCGGTTCCGCTTGACGGGCGGCGCGGGTACATTATATGTAAATGTGTCTTACATTCACATGAGGCAAACAATGACCGCCGCCGCCAACCCCAATGCCTACCCGGCCCCGCCCTGGGCTTCGCCCGCGCCCCCGCCATGGAACAGTCAGGCGTGGCCGGAGCCACCCTTCTGGCACCCCGCCGGCATGAGCCGCCCAGTCGGCATCGCCGCCATGATCCTGGGCTTTGTCCTGTTCTGGCCCGTCGGCCTCGCCATGCTGGCGTTTCTGTTCGCGTCGGGCCGGCTTGGCTGCCGCCGCCGCCGCTGGGCGCCCGGCTCTAACGGCGCAAACCAGGCCAACAACGAATGGCAGCCGATTTCTCCGCCCTGGGCCGCCTGGCGTTGCGGTCCGGCAAGGACCCAATCCAGTGGCAACCATGCCTTCGACGATTACCGCGCCGATACCATCCGCCGGCTGGAGGAAGAACAGACCGAATTCTCCTCCTTCCTCGAACGCCTCCGCTTCGCCAAGGACAAGGCCGAGTTCGACCAGTTCATGGCCGAACGCCGCCAGACCCCGCGTCCCCCAGCCCCGCCACAACAGCCCGTTCAGGGGTGATCGTCTGGACGTTAAGAGAACGGTAACAGGTTCCGGATAGACAGAGGCGCGCCGTGGGCTCACACCCTGGCGCGCCTTTTGCTTGTGTGGCTTCAGTCGATGCATACATGCGTCGATACACGGGCGCGCGGTGCCTTATTTTCGCCGGGTGTTCGTGAAGAAACGCGCGCGTCTCACGCATCGCGGGGGGCGGTTTGGGACAGCGGACGGAAAGATAGGGAATCGCGATCATGGCGGGTATCGACATCCTGGCGCAGGCCTTCAGCGGGGCAAATGCCGCGTTTTTGGGCGAACAATATGCCCGTTGGGCAATCAATCCGGCCGCGGTCGATCCGAGCTTCGCCGATCTGTTCGACGCAATGGACGACGAGGCTCGTGCCGTCCTTGCCGACCTTGCCGGTGCCTCCTGGGCGCCCAATCCGGCGGCTCTCGACCCGGGGGCTCCCACCCTGGCGCCTCCTGCCCTGGCGACTCCCACCAAAGCGGCGCCCGCCGTCCCGCCGGCACACGGGACCCCGTCGAACGAACAGGTGCGCGCGGCGACGATCGCATCGGTGCGCGCGCTGATGCTGATCCGCTCTTACCGCGTGCGCGGCCATCTTGAAGCACGGCTCGATCCGCTTGGCCTACAAATCCCCGCGCCGCACGCCGAACTCGACCCGCACAGTTACGGCTTTACAAATGCCGACCTCGACCGCCCGATCTTCATCGACAATGTCCTGGGCCTGGAAACCGCGACACTTAGAGAGATTGTTCGCATCCTGCGCGACACTTATTGCGGCTCGATTGGCGTCGAGTTCATGCATATCCAGGACCCCGAGCAAAAATCATGGGTCCAACGCAAGATCGAGGGTGCCCCCTGGCTGAAAGCCTTCGACCCCAGGGAGAAACGCAATATCCTGGCCCAGTTGACGGAAGCCGAGGGATTCGAGGCCTTCTGTCAGAAGCGCTACGTCACCACGAAGCGCTTCGGCCTGGAGGGCGGTGAGATCACGATCCCGGCAATCCACGCCATCATTGAAACCGCGGTCAAAGCCGGTGTCCGCGAAGTCGCGATCGGCATGCCGCATCGTGGCCGCCTGAACACGCTGGTCAACGTCGTGAAAAAGCCGCTCACGCAGGTCTTTTCGGAGTTCGGCGGCGAGAGCTTTAAGCCCGACGACGTCCAGGGTTCCGGGGATGTGAAATACCATCTGGGTACTTCGACAGACCAGGAGATCGCGGGCGAGATGGTGCACCTGTCGTTGCAACCGAACCCCTCGCACCTGGAAGCGGTCGATCCCGTGGTGATCGGCAAGGTCCGGGCCCGTCAGGACCGGGCGGGCGACACGCAGCGTCGCGGTTCCGTCATGGCCATCCTGATGCATGGCGATGCCGCCTTCGCGGGCCAGGGTCTGGTCTATGAGACGCTCGCGATGAGCCAGTTGATCGGCTACCGTACCGGCGGCACGATCCACGTGATCGTCAACAACCAGATTGGTTTTACCACCGTTCCCGCGCACGCTTATTCCGGCCTGTATTGCACCGACGTCGCCAAATCGATCCAGGCGCCAGTGCTGCACGTCAACGGCGACGACCCCGAAGCGGTCATCTTCTGCGCCAACATGGCGGCCGAGTTCCGGATGCGCTTCGCCGCCGACATCGTCCTGGATATCGTCTGTTACCGCCGCCACGGTCATAACGAAACCGACGAGCCCGCGTTCACCCAGCCGATCATGTATCGCGCCATCGACCAGTTGAAGACCACCCGCGTGCTCTATGCCGAGCGGCTTGCCGCCGAAGGTGTCGTGCCCGCCGCCGACTCCCAGGCCATGTGGGATACCTTCGCCAAAACATTGGAAGACGCCAACGCCGCCGCCAAATCGTACAAGCCGAACAAGGCCGACTGGCTGGAGGGACATTGGTCTGGCTTCCACGCCACCAATCGCGATGTCGAGCACGCCGAATCCGCGACCGCCGTCCCGGAACAGGTGCTGAAGCAGGTTGGCGCCGCGCTGGCCCGCGTGCCCGCCGGGTTCGACCTGAATTCGAAGATCGCCCGTCAGCTCGAAGCCAAGAAAACGATGATCGAGACTGGTGAGGGCATCGATTGGTCGACCGGCGAAGCCCTCGCTTTCGGGTCGCTGCTGCTGGAGGGTAGCCGCATCCGCCTGTCGGGCGAGGACTGCCAGCGCGGCACCTTCAGCCAGCGCCACGCCTTTCTCATCGATCAGACCAGCCAGTACGAATACGTGCCGGTGAACAACATCCGTGCCGATCAGGCGAAAATCGAGATTTACAATTCGCTGCTGTCGGAAGCGGGCGTGCTCGGCTTCGAATACGGGTATTCCCTCGCCGATCCGCGGACTTTGGTATTGTGGGAGGGACAGTTCGGCGATTTCGCCAACGGCGCGCAGGTCATCATCGACCAGTTCATCGCCTCGGGCGAGACCAAGTGGCTACGCATGTCCGGCCTCGTCATGCTGCTGCCGCACGGCTACGAAGGGCAGGGGCCGGAACATTCCTCCGCGCGGATCGAGCGATATCTGCAACTCTGCGCCGAGCGGAACATGTGGGTTTGCAATCTCACCACGCCCGCCAACTACTTCCACGCGCTACGCCGCCAGTTGCACCGTAACTTCCGCAAGCCGCTGATCGTGTTCACGCCGAAATCGCTGCTAAGGCACAAGCTCGCGGTCTCGCCATTGCGCGACATGACGGAGGGCAGCCGTTTCCAGTTCGTCATTCCGGAGATCGACGAACTTGCCGCGCCGGAGAAAATCCGCCGGGTCGTGCTGTGTTCGGGCAAGGTCTATTACGATCTGCTGCAGGAACGCCGCGCGAAAAACATCGACGATGTCGCCATCGTCCGGCTGGAACAACTTTATCCGTTCCCTGACAACACGCTGGTGCGCTTGCTGAAACCCTATATCAACGCCGATGTCGTCTGGTGTCAGGAGGAGCCTGAGAACATGGGTTCCTGGAATTACGTCGATCGACGCATCGAAAAAGTCATGCACCGGCTGGAGACGAAAGCCCATCGTCCAGTCTATGTCGGGCGCGAACCGGCGGCGAGCCCGGCGACCGGGCTCGCCCGCACTCATATGGCGCAACAAGCGCGCCTCGTCACCACCGCCCTGGGACTGGGCTGAGGAAAAAACTGAGCCATGGCAACCGAAATCAAAGTTCCCACCCTTGGCGAGAGCGTCACGACCGCCACCATCGCCCGCTGGATCAAACAACCCGGCGACGCGGTCGCGATGGACGAGCCGTTGGTCGAACTGGAAACCGACAAGGTGACGGTGGAGGTCACCGCCCCCTCCGCCGGTGTTCTCACCGCGATCAATTTCCCGGAAGGGAGCGAGGTCGAGGTCGGCGCGCTGCTGGGGATGCTGGATGGCGATGCCGCGGCGCCCATGGCTCGCCCAGCGGCGAACCCGGCAGCGGGGATCAACCCGCCGCCGCGTCCTTTGGGTCCGGTCGCCCGTCCGGCCGCACCACTCGCGACTCCCATCGCGCCAACGATCGTGGAGGTGCTGACGCCGGTCCAACCGGTCCGGGCACATGACCCGATGCCCGCTGCGGCGCGTGTCATGGAAGAACAGAAGCTGGCGCCTACGGCGATCGGTCCGGGCTCGGGTAAGGATGGGCGGATCACCAAGGGTGACGTGCTGGCCTTTCTTAACCGGCCCGCGCCCGTCGCTGCCCCGGCGGCCGCCGCGCCGGCCCGCGCGGAAGACCCCCGCGAACAGCGCGTTAAAATGACCCGGCTGCGCCGCACCATCGCGGCGCGGCTTAAGGAAGCGCAGAATAACGCCGCCATGCTGACGACCTTCAACGAGGTGGACATGACGGCCACGATGGCGCTTCGAAACGAATACCGCGATGCGTTCGAGAAAAAGCACAAAGGCGTCCGGCTCGGCTTCATGAGCGTTTTTGTGCGTGCCTGCTGCGTCGCGCTGAAGGAATTCCCCGCCGTCAACGCCGAGATCGACGGCGACGAGATCGTTTACAAGAATTTCGTCAACATGGGCATCGCCGTGGGCGGCGCCACCGGGCTGGTCGTGCCGGTGATCCGCGACGCGGACCAACTGAGTTTCGCCGGGATCGAGACCGCGATCTCCGCGTTCGGGAAAAAGGCTCGCGACGGCGGGATGAAGCTGGACGATTTGACGGGTGGCACATTCAGCATCACCAATGGCGGCGTCTACGGATCGCTGATGTCCACGCCGATCCTGAACCCGCCCCAATCGGCCATCCTGGGCATGCACAAAATCCAGGACCGTCCCATGGCGATCGCCGGCAAAGTGGAAATCCGCCCGATGATGTATCTGGCTTTGTCGTACGACCATCGCATCGTCGACGGAAAGGAAGCGGTATCGTTCCTGGTGCGGGTGAAGGAAGGCGTGGAGGACCCGCGGCGGTTGCTGCTGGATATTTGAGGCGCGGCGTCAATCGGCGATGAACCTCGGATCGCCCCAGCAGTTGCCCGGCGAGGCGTTTGTTTGCGGTGGCGGCACCTGCTCCGCCGATCTGTTTCGCAAGGGATCGGGTGTCAGCGTCGATGGCGAGGGCCGGTTGCAGGGTGTCTCGTTGAACTGCGCGCCCTCCGTATCCGTGGCGGCGTTGACAGCGCCGATGCCCCATCGATCGGCCGGCGTGACGACGGTGGGGGCGATACGCCGCCTTGGCGGTTCCGTGACGCCCGCGCGATCCGGGAAGAATGACTTTCACTGCATTCTCGATGGTATTACAGCGGAACAGGCGGCGGGATTGTTTACGCCCGCGATCGCAAACCCGAACCGTTGAAGGGAGAGGCATCGTGGACACGACTCCTTCTGGTAACATCAGTGACGCGGAACTCGATCGGATCGCCGCTCGCCTCGATGACGCGGCGCCGGAGCCCTGCATCTCATATGTCGAAGGGCGCGATCACGACAGCGGATCGAGTTTCATTCAGACTCCGTCCTGCGATATGGAACTCTCGGGCGCGACGGTCACGGACCAGGATTTCATCGCCCATGCGCGCCAGGATATCGCGCGGTTGCTGGCCGAGATCAGGCGTCTGCGTGCGCCGCCCCAGGTCGAGATCAAGAGTTTTTATAGGCATCCCACTGACAACGCCGGCCTCGGAACCGATCTGGGAGGCGCATCCGACGACCTTCCTTTCTCTCCGAAGCTGCTCGCCCCTGACCCTTCGAGGCCTGAATGAGTGAATCCTTCGACGTCATTGTCATCGGCGCCGGTCCTGGCGGCTATGTCTGCGCCATCCGCGCCGCGCAACTCGGCCTGAAAGTCGCCTGCGTCGAAAAACGCGCGACCCTGGGCGGCACCTGCCTGAACGTCGGCTGCATCCCCTCCAAGGCGCTGCTGCATTCATCGGAAGAGTTCGAAAAAGCCGGGCATGCGCTGGCGGAGCACGGCGTGATCGTGGACGGTGTCAGGCTGGATCTGACGAAAATGCAAATGCGAAAAAGCGAGGTCGTCGGCGCCAACGTCAAGGGCGTAGAGTTCCTGTTCCGCAAGAACAAAGTGACATGGTTAAAAGGCACCGGTCGGATCCTCGCCGCGGGTCAGGTCGATGTTGACGGAACGGTCCACGCCGCCAAACACATCGTTATCGCCACGGGCAGCGAGTCCACCCCGCTGCGGGGTGTGGAGGTCGATGAAAAGCGCATCGTCACCTCCACCGGTGCGCTCGAACTGGACAAGGTTCCGGGCCACCTCGTCGTGATCGGCGCGGGCGTCATCGGCCTCGAACTCGGCAGCGTCTGGCGCCGTCTGGGCGCGCGAGTCACCGTGATCGAATTCCTCGATCGCATTCTGCCGGGCATGGACTCAGAGACCGCCACCGCCGCCCGCCGCGTTCTGGCGAAGCAGGGGC
>JAYWAX010000627.1:0-8701 GCA_043782125.1 Acetobacteraceae bacterium
GCCTCATCGGTGATGTCCCACTCGCCCTTCTTCAGCCCGTGGGCTTCCGCCTGTTTCGGGATCAGATGGCGCTTGGCGATCTCGACCTTCTCATCCTCGGTGTACCCGGGGATGCGGATGATCTCCATCCGGTCCATCAGCGGCTGCGGCATGCGCAGGCTGTTGGCCGTGGTGACAAACATCACGTCGGACAGATCGTAATCCACCTCCAGATAGTGATCGGCGAAGGTGCTGTTCTGTTCGGGGTCCAATACCTCCAGCAGCGCCGACGATGGGTCGCCGCGCCAGTCGGCGCCGAGTTTGTCGATCTCGTCCAGCAGGAACAACGGGTTCGACGTTTTCGCCTTCTTCATGCCCTGGATGACCTTGCCAGGCATCGACCCGATATAGGTCCGGCGATGGCCGCGTACCTCGGCTTCGTCTCGCACGCCGCCCAACGACATCCGCACGAAATTCCGGCCCGTGGCCCGCGCGATGGATTTGCCCAAAGACGTTTTACCGACGCCGGGCGGACCGACCAGACAGAGGATCGGGCCTCGCACCTTCGGGCTGCGCGCCTGCACCGCCAGATACTCGATGATCCGTTCTTTGACCTTTTCCAGGCCAAAATGGTCCTCGTTGAGGATTTTCTCGGCCGCAACCACGTCGATCCGGACCTTGCTGCGCTTCTTCCAGGGAATGGACAGGATCCATTGCAGGTAGTTGCGCACCACCGTGGCCTCGGCGCTCATCGGCGACATGGTCCGCAGCTTTTTCAGCTCGGCCACCGCCTTTTCGCGGGCTTCCGTGGACAGGCGTGTCTTCTTGATCTTCTCTTCGAGTTCGGCGTTCTCGTCCTGGCCGTCCTCGCCTTCGCCGAGTTCCTTCTGAATCGCCTTCAACTGCTCGTTCAGATAGTACTCGCGCTGTGTCTTCTCCATCTGCCGCTTCACCCGGCCCCGGATCTTCTTCTCGACCTGCAGAACGCCGATCTCGCTTTCCATGTGCGCAAGGGCTTTTTCCAGCCGGTCGCTGATCTTATGCGCCTCCAGCAGCTCCTGCTTTTCCGGAATCTTCAGGTTCAGATGGCTGGCGACCGTATCGGCGAGCTTCGACGGCTCCTCGATCTGGTTCAGCGAAACCAGCACCTCCGGCGCGATCTTCTTGTTCAGCTTGATATACTGCTCGAACTGCGACACGACCGAGCGGCTGAGCGCTTCCAGGCTCTTTTTGTCCCCGGGCGCATCCGCCACGGTTTCGACAGAGGCCTCGAAATAAGCTTCGGTCTCCTTGAAGCTTGTGATCTTCGCGCGGCGGCCGCCCTCGACCAGCACCTTCACCGTGCCGTCCGGCAGCTTCAGCAATTGCAGGATCGTGGACACCGTGCCGAGACGATAGATGTCGTCCACGGACGGATCGTCCTGAGTCGCGTTCCGCTGCGCGACGAGCAGAATCTGCTTGTCGTCCTTCATCACCGCTTCCAACGCCCGGACGGATTTCTCGCGTCCGACGAACAGCGGCACAATCATGTGCGGGAACACCACGATGTCGCGCAGCGGCAACACCGCCATCGTGTCGCCTTTTCCGTCGCTCTTCCCTGGGCGTTCCGCCCCGGTATCGGCTGATTCAGTCATGTGTGACCTCCTGTGGGACGGTCGGCGCACTGACCGCCCATATATGGCACGGCAGGCGCTTTCCTCATGTCAATACGCACGCATCGAAAGCGGAATATCGGCAACGCCCCCCCTCCCCGCAAGGTCTTGACATCGCCGTTTCCACACAAATCAGGCGCTGTTCTCGGCCCGCTCCTTGCCATGGATATACAATGGATTCGCCCGGGATTCCGCCACCTCGCGGTTGATCACGACCTCTTCCACCCCGTCCATGCCCGGAAGGTCGAACATGGTGTTCAGAAGAATCTGCTCCATGATCGAACGCAGACCGCGCGCGCCGGTCTTGCGGGTGATCGCGCGCGCCGCCACCGACTTCAACGCATCGTCGGTGAAGGTCAGCTTGATCCCCTCCATCTCGAACAAACGGCCGTACTGTTTGATCAGCGCATTCTTCGGCTTGCTCAGAATCTCCACCAGCGCAACTTCGTCGAGGTCTTCCAACGTGGCGACCACCGGCAAACGGCCAATGAATTCCGGGATCAATCCGAATTTCAGCAGATCTTCGGGCTCCACCTCCCGCAGGATCGCGCCCATCCGCCGCTCGTCGGACGCGCGGACTTCGGCGCCATAACCGATCCCCGCCCCCTTGCCGCGCGACGAGATGATCCGCTCCAGCCCCGAAAACGCGCCGCCGCAAATGAACAGAATGTTGGTCGTATCGACCTGCAGGAACTCCTGCTGCGGATGCTTGCGCCCACCCTGTGGCGGAACGGAGGCCACCGTCCCCTCCATGATCTTCAACAACGCCTGCTGCACGCCCTCCCCGCTCACGTCGCGCGTGATCGACGGATTGTCCGACTTGCGGGAAATTTTATCCACTTCGTCGATATAGACGATGCCGCGCTGCGCCCGTTCGACGTTGTAATCGGCGGCCTGCAACAGCTTGAGGATGATGTTCTCCACATCCTCGCCCACGTACCCCGCTTCGGTCAGCGTGGTCGCGTCCGCCATCGTGAAGGGCACGTCCAAAATACGAGCCAAGGTCTGGGCCAACAGCGTCTTCCCGGACCCGGTCGGGCCAAGCAGAAGGATGTTGGATTTGGCGATCTCGACGTCGTTGTTCTTCTGCCCGTGCGCGAGGCGCTTGTAGTGATTATGCACCGCGACCGCGAGAACCTTCTTCGCGTGGTCCTGGCCGATCACATAATCGTCGAGCACCTTGCAGATCTCGCGCGGGGTCGGCACCCCATCGCGGGATTTGACGAGATGCGTTTTATGCTCCTCACGGATGATATCCATGCAGAGCTCGACACACTCGTCGCAGATGAACACCGTCGGGCCGGCAATCAGCTTGCGAACCTCGTGCTGCGATTTCCCGCAGAACGAGCAATAGAGGGTGTTCTTCGAATCGCCGGACTTGCTGCTCATGCGCACTCCTCCCCCGGATGCGGGGGCACACCTCGGGATATTAACGCCCCCGTACGGGCCACGACAAGGACGGAGCCGGACAAGCGACATCGGAATGTCGCCAACCCAACAACCATACCGTCATGAAACCACAAAATTCCTTGCAAAGTATGAAGATTCCACCGCGATCGGCCGCAGCGTCCAGCATTTTCAGCCGGACGCGCCGATCGAACCCGGCGAGTCCCTCAGCCCATCAGCCGGACGCGGAATCGGACGCGGGCACCGGACGGTTCTCCACGACCTCGTCAACCAGACCGAAATCGCGCGCCTCCGTCGCCGTCAGATAGGTGTCGCGTTCCATCTTGGCCTCGATCGACGCCAGGTCCTGGCCGGTGTGGTGAACGTAAATCTGGTTCAGCCGCGCCCGGGTCTTCAGAATTTCCCGCGCCTGGATTTCGATGTCCGTCGCCTGACCCTGCGCGCCGCCGGACGGCTGATGGATCATGACCTGGCTGTTCGGCAGCGCGAACCGCTTGCCCTTCGCACCGGCCGTCAACAACAGCGAACCCGCCGAGGCCGCGATGCCGACGCACACCGTGGAAATTGGGCTGCGAATGTACTGCATCGTGTCGTACATCGCCAAACCTGCCGTCACCACGCCCCCTGGGCTGTTGATGTAGATCGAAATATCCTTCGACGGATTCTCCGATTCCAAAAACAGCAACTGGGCGCAGATCAGGCTCGCGACCTGATCGTAGATCGGCCCGGTCATGAAGATGATGCGCTCCTTCAACAGGCGGGAATAAATGTCGAACGCCCGCTCCCCGCGCGCGGTCTGTTCGACCACCATCGGCACGAGGTTGTTGTTATAGATTTCGACCGGGTCGCGTTCTCTCATGGGTTCACCTCTGCAAGGTCGGGCGCCAGACGAAACGGCACCCGACTAAGATAGACCGGACTGGCCGGATTTCCACCACGCACCGCGAATGGAATCAGGCGGCCGGCGCGGCCCCAACGGCATCTTCGGCGGCGGCAGCGGCAACCTCAACCGCTGCCGCCTCGCCTGAAGCCGCCTCAATTGAAGCCGGCGTGCCGGCCGGGGCTTCTTCCGGATCCTTCTCCAGCTCCGCGATCGAAATCTCGACATCCGACACCGCGGCGGCATCGAGGATGTAATCGATCACCTTGTCCTCGAAGATCGGGCCGCGCAGCGCGTCCATCGCGGCCGGGTAGCCACGATAAAACTCCATCATCCGCGCTTCCTGGCCCGGATAACGCGACGCCTCCTGGCGGATCGCGGCGGTGAGTTCGTCCTGCGTCACCTGGATGTTGTTGATCCGGCCGATTTCGCCCAACATGAGGCCCAGACGGACACGGCGAATGGCAATCGCGCGGTAATCGGTCTTTAACTGGTCCTCGGACTTCGCCTTGTCGTCCTCGTCCAGCGTGCCGTTGGTCCGGCTGGTTTCCAGGTTCTTCCAGATCTGGTCGAACTCCTGGTCTACCAGCACGTCCGGCGGGCCGAAGGTCGCATGCTCCGCCAGAACATCCAGCAGGCTCCGCTTCATGCGGATGCGCGACAGTTCGTCCAGACGGCGCTGACGCATGGAGGTCAGCACCTCCCGCAGGCTCTCCAGCGTGTCGAAGCCGATCTTCTCGCCCAGTGAATCGTCAATCGGCGAGGGAACCGGCTTGCGCAGCTTCGTCGCGGTAATATCGAACGTCGCCAGCTTCCCGGCCAGGTCCTTGGCCTGGTAGTCCTCGGGGAACGTCACCTCGATCGTCTTCGCGTCGCCGGCACGCATGCCGTCGAGCTGTTCCACGAAGCCGGGAATGAAGTTGCCGCCGCCGATATCGACATCGGTGCCGGACGCCGTGCCACCCTCGAACGCGACGCCATCGATCTTACCCAGGTAATCGATGGTGAGGACGTCGCCCTTGGCGGCCCCCTGGTTTTCGCCGCGCGCGGCCAGCTCTTCCTCGGTGAAGTCCACCAGGTCGCGGTTACGTTCGGCGAGATCGGCCAGCGCCTTATCGACTTCCTCCGCCGGCACCTTGGCGACCTGGCGCGTCAGCGCGAACGTCGAAAAATCGGGCATCGCGATGTCCGGCAGGATTTCCATCTCGAGCTTGAATTCGAGGTCGGCCGCCGGGCCAAGCGCGGTGGGGTCGGCGGTGACGACTTCCAGCTTCGGCGAGACGGCGGGGCGCAACGCGCGGTCCGACATCAACTGCTGGGTCGATTCGTTGATCAGTTGTTCCAGAATTTCGGCCGCGATGGCGCCGCCATACCGCTGCTTCACAATCGGCATCGGCACCTTGCCGGGCCGGAAGCCCGGCAGGTTGACCTGCTTCGCGAGTTCCGAAAGCCGCGACGCGCGCCGCCGTTCTATGTCGGCCGCCGGCACAACCACGGCGTACGCGCGCTTGAGGCCATCGGAAAGAGTCTCGGTCACCTGCATCTGCCAATCCGTCCTATACATTTATGTACGCCGCGAACCCGTCCTTAACGACCGCTATGGTGCGGGCGGAGGGACTTGAACCCCCACGGCTTACGCCACCAGAACCTAAATCTGGCGTGTCTACCAATTCCACCACGCCCGCGCCGCCGCCGCGACGCGCGCCGCCTCCGGCACACACCGCATCGGCACGCGTGAACGCGGCGCTTTAGCGCAGGCGCCCGCTGGCGACAAGCGCCCTTTGACGCGATCCAACCCAGAGTCCCGCTTCCCGATTGGTAACGCGCCGAAAGCGGCCGATGGCGTGACACGCGCCTGGCGCAACCCTGTTGAACTTTGACGGCATGCCAGCCACGCACTGCGCGGAAAGCGCTCAATTTCAATAATTTAGCGTGATTCCTCCGGAAAATCGGCTGCGAGGGGTTTTGACGGCCCGCGACGGGAATGCCATGCTACTACCCGGTATCCGCAGCGCGTCACGGGTAATGGCCTCCCGGGATCGAACCGCGGCCGCGCCCGGCAACAAACCTGAACCAGCCGAGGGAGTCCCAATGGCGTCCAGCCAACCTGGTAAACCGGCCCGCCTCCCACAGGCGGCCCCGAAGACGGCGGCGAAAGCCCGCCACACCGGGCGCGCCATGAAAGGGCTCGTGAAAGTCGCACGCACAGCGGCCGGCGCGGCGAAAGTCAACGCGAAGGCCGCCGCGAGGCCGGTTGCCGCGAAAGCCAGGACAGAGAAAGCCAGCACAGGGACAAACAGGACCGCGAAAGCCAGCGCCGCGACGAAAAAGACCGCCACGAAACCAGCCACGCGGAAAGCCCCGGCGCATGCCACGTCCAGGACCCCGGCGCGCGCCGCCCGCAAGCCCGGTCTGCGCAAGCCGGCCGCCACGCCATCCACCGCCAAAAACGCCGCCGCAAAAAACACCGCCGCAAAAAAACCCGCCGCGCCCGCGCGCCTCCGGACCGTCAGGCCCGCGCCGCCCGAAGTTCCCGCGATCGACCACGCCGCGCGCGAGCGAGAAATCGCCCGCCAGGCCGGCATCGACGGCGTTAACCGGGCGCTCGATCTGCTGGAAACCCTGGCGCGCGTTGGGCCTGTCCCGCTCGCCGTGCTCGCGGACGCCGCCGGCAAAGGCAAAACCGCGACCGCCGATCTGCTGGCCGCCCTGCGCGCGCGCGACTTCGTCATCCACGACGACACCAACGGACTCTGGCGGATCGGCGCCCGCTGGGCCGTCCTTGGCAGCGCGGCGACCGAGCAAGGCGCACTGGCCGCGACCGCGATGCCGTGCCTCGCCGCGCTTGGCAACGCGACCGGGGAAAACGTTTACCTGCGCGTGCGCGGCGGGATGGAGTGCGAAACCGTCGCGATCTATCAGACCGATCCCGGCCTGCGCGTCTATACCGATGTCGGCGCCAAGATGCCCCTGCACGCGGGCAGCGGCCGCCTTTTGCTGGCCCATGCGCCGGAATCCGTGCAAACCCAGGTGCTGGCGCGCCGGCTGCAACGCTACACACCCTCCACCCGCATCGATCCCACCTGGATCGCGGCCGACCTTCACCGAATCCGCCAGCGCGGCTTCCTCATCACGGATTCAGAAGTCGTCGCGGGCACGGTCAGCGTCTGCGCGCCGGTGCGCGACGCCTCCGGCCAGGTCGTCGCCACGTTGTTGATCGGCGCACCATCCCTGCGGATGCGCCCGCCACGCCCCCGCGGACTGATGCCCGCCGTGGTGGACGCGGCGCGCAAACTCTCCATTACGCTTGGCTGGTCTGCCGAAAGCCCGGCCCATACCCCGGCGAACGGTCCCATCGACACACGTGCCGCCAGCGACATCGCGGCACAGGCCATGCCGGCCGCCGCGATGGGCGCGGCAATGGCCCGCCCGCATTCGATCTTTCGATAAAGCACCCTTCCATGCCCATCCGCATCCTGGACGTGCGCGAAATCACGCAATCCATCGGCTCGCCCATCCGCAACGCCTATATCGATTTCAGTACGATGACCACGAGCCTCGTCGCCGTCGTCACCAACGTCGAGCGCGATGGCAAACGCGTGGTCGGTTACGGCTTCAACTCCAACGGCCGCTACGGTCAGGGCGGCCTGATCCGCGAACGCTTCGCCCCCCGCCTGCTGGCGGCAGAGCCCGCGTCGCTGCTGGACGAAACCGGCGAAAATTTCGACCCGGATCGCATCTGGGCTGCGCTGATGCGGAACGAAAAGCCGGGCGGACACGGCGACCGCTCTGTCGCCGTCGGCACAATCGACATGGCGGTGTGGGACGCGGTGGCGAAGATCGCGGGCAAGCCCCTGTTCCGATTGCTGGCGGAACGCCATGGCCGCACCGCCGATCCCAATGTCTTCGTCTACGCCGCCGGCGGGTATTATTACCCCGGCAAGGACGACTCGGCCCTGCGGGGCGAAATGCGCAGCTACCTCGACCGCGGATACACGGTCGTGAAAATGAAAATCGGCGGCGCGCCGATCGCCGAAGACCAGCGCCGGATCGAGGCGGTGCTGGAAGAAATCGGCCCCTCTTGCCGCCTCGCCGTCGATGCCAATGGCCGCTTCGACCTGGAAACCGGCATCGCCTACGCGAAAATGCTGCGCCAATACGATCTGTTCTGGTTCGAAGAAGCGGGCGATCCCCTGGATTACCAGTTGCAGGCCGCGCTCGCCGAGTTCTACCCGGGCCCGATGGCGACCGGCGAGAACCTGTTCAGCCATCAGGACGCGCGCAATCTGATCCGGCACGCAGGCATGCGGCCGGATCGCGATTGGCTACAATTCGACTGCGCGCTGTCCTACGGGCTCTGCGAATACCAACGTACGCTCGCGATGCTGAAAGACTCGGGCTGGTCCTGGACGCGCTGCATCCCGCATGGCGGGCACCAAATGTCGCTCGCCATCGCCGCCGGCCTCGGTCTGGGCGGCAACGAGAGTTATCCGGATGTGTTTCAACCCTATGGCGGCTTCCCCGACGGGACCCGGGTGGAAAACAGCATCGTCACGCTGCCGGACCTGCCGGGCATCGGTTTCGAGGGCAAATCGGACCTTTACGTCCACATGCGCGCCTTGGCCGCCTGACCGGCCCGGCGCACTCCGGCGAGCCTGCGTCATCCGGTTCGTTGCAATTCTCCGCCGCACGTTTCGACGCTATGGCGACGCCCAACAATAACAGCGTCGCCTGCCGGACACACACCTGCTCTCGCCGTCATGGTCCGCGAAGGCGGACCATC
>JAYWAX010000628.1:0-8698 GCA_043782125.1 Acetobacteraceae bacterium
CAACTCGGGCATGCGGTGCGGCGTTTGCGGCCGCGGACAGATCGCGTCAAGGCTCCCGGCGCTCAATGAGCGGCCGGGCCTGTAATTCGCGTGTCGCCGTGTGTGAATGCCGAGGCGAGGATCATAACGAGAGAATGCGGCGGGTCCCTGGGCGGGTCAAGCGCGATGTCGAATGGTTTGTTTTGGGTGGGGTTTTTCGTGGGATTGTGCGATGGCTTGCCATGTTCTGGTCTCGCCGATCGCGATCTGGGAAATCACCCGCAAGGTGGCCATCGGCAAGCTGGAACGTCCGGCGCCTGTCAGGACGAGGGCGCGCGCGCTTGTTTCCCGCCGCCGGCCGCCGAGGACTTGCTGGCGGTGGCCAACCGCCGTGTTGACGGCTTGTCGAACGCGAACCGCGTCCGCGTGAAGCCGGACAGATCGTATTCGATCAGGTCCGCCTCTTCGACAAACTTGTTCCGATTTCGCATCGGTGTGGAACACAGGGATGGTCTTCAGGGTTTTGTGTTCGCTCACGATGGGCGTCCTTGGTCCGGCGGGGATGCGCGCGTGGCGTCCGGATACGGCGGGTTGGGCGCTGGTGGCCTGGGAACAATTTTAACACGGAGGGACGCGGAGGAGATACGGAGGGCCACGGAGGCGCTGGGCCGGTCAGACGACACAGCGGAGCAGGCCGTCTTTCAGGCGGATGGCGTGGAAGTTCATAAGCAGACCGATCTTAAGGTGGCTCATGCGGAGATACGTCAGAAGTTGCGCCTGGCGGGCGGGGAGGATGGCCGCTACGGCCTTGATTTCAAGAATGACGGTATTCGCGGCCACGATATCCGCGCGGTATCCCATGGGAACGGAGCGTCCTTTATAGATCGCAGGTACGATGGCCTCGGTTTGGTAGGGAATGCCGGCATCTTCGAGGTCCTGACACAGGCATGCCTGATAGAACGATTCCAACAGCCCAGGGCCCGACTCGCGGTGCACGGCGATGGCCAGCCCAATGATCCGGTCCGTCAGGGCACCGTGTTCCAGCATGAAGAACCTCCGTATATCCTCCGTGGTAAAACTTAATAAAGTCTGAACGGGCGTGCGTTTTCCCGAGAGGCACGATCCCGGCCAGCGCGGCCGTCTCGCGCCCGTCGGTGGCGTATGGCCCTATTTCATCGCCGCCAGCGCCGCGATCCGCTGTTCCGCTATGGGCAAGGCGTAACTGTTCCCGCCGTCGCGGAACACCGCGGCCGCTTCCCGCGTCGCCTCAATCGCCGCCGTCAGTGCGGCCCGATCGCCGGTCCGGTCCGCCAGTGCCTCCCACGTTCCCCATGTTGTAACGCGTCTCCGCCCATTGCATCGGCACGCGCGCCTGGGTCCGCTCGGTCAGCGCGAGGCGGTAGGCGGCGGCGTCTTCCAACCGTGCGGTCCCGCTCTCGCGTTCGCCCAGAGTCCCCAGCGCGTTGCCGAGGTTCGCAAAGTGTCCGTTTGTTCTTGTTTTGGGCCGAATATGCCCTGGCACAAAATAAGAACGACATGGACAAAGCATGAGCTACGTAAACCGGACAGATCACGAACCAGCGATAGCAAAAGCCCGCGCGACCTGGGCATTTTCCGGCGAGGTTAAAAGTTACGCGACGCCCAAAGCCAAACGAACCACGCCGCTTTCCTCTCCACGTCCCGATGCGGCTCGACCGGACCAGGACGTGGCGGGGTTCGCCCGATCGAAGCGGTTATTATTGGGCGCCGCCTGTTGCACGATCCACGGCCTCGCACGCCGCGAACCCAGCCAATCCGCCGCCATCCAAACATCCTCGCAGGCCGGCCTCAACACCGCGCTCCCGGAAAACACCGGGCCCATCCAGCCTGTCCCGATTTCGCCACGCCGGGATCGCACGCCCGCCGTTTCGAAAAATTTTGCCGCGACGGAACACAAGGACAGGGTAACATCCCCGCATGACAGCGATCCTCGCCGCCGCCCTCCCGCGCGCCTCCGCCTGGCGGTTCGACCCCCGCTATGGCCAGATGACCGCGCAAGGCACGTTGCTGCTGCTGGTTCTGCTGGTGTTGGATTTCGGCCCCTCCCCACTTCAGGCCGGGGTATCTCTGACGGGAACACTGTCGCTGGAGGCGCTGCGGGCGCGTTTCACCGCGACGCCGTTCAATTGGAAGAGCCCGATATCCACCGGCCTGTCGCTCAGCCTGTTACTGCGCACGCAGGAGCCAATGTTGTGGATCGCGGCCTGCCTGCTCGCCATGGGGTCGAAGTTCTTCCTACGGATCAATGGCAAGCACCTGTTCAACCCCTCCGCCTTCGCCATTGTCGTGCTGCTGGCGGCGACGCCGGAGGTTTGGGTTTCGCCGGGACAATGGGGCGCGCGGCTGTGGCTCGCGGCGTTGGCGGGGTCGATGGGGTGTCTGATTCTGTCACGGGTGGCGCGGCTGGATATTTCGCTGGCTTTTTTGGGCTGTCATGCCGCGTTGTTGTTCCTGCGCGCATGGAATCTGGGCGATCCGTTGACGATCCCGGTGCATCAGTTGCAATCCGGCGGTGTGCTGATTTTTTCGCTGTTCATGCTGACCGATCCACGCTCTACCCCCGACAGCCGCCTCGGGCGTCTGATCTTCGGTGCCGCGGTCGCGGCGCTGGCACATGGGCTGATGTTCCACTGGCAGATGCGCGAGGGCATGTTTTATGCACTGATCGCCGTATCCTGTCTGACTCCGCTGATTGACCGCTTCATCCCCGGCGCGCGATTCGTCTGGACCAAATCCGAAGGACAACCGTCATGAAACATAAGACCGCCCGTGCCGTGTCGCTCGCCTTGGCCGCTTCGATGACGTTCGGCCAGACCGCGCAGGCGTTTTGCGGATTTTACGTGGCGACGACGGACTCGCCGCTGATCAACAAGGCGTCGCGCGTGGTGCTGGCGCATGACGGGAACACGACGCAGGTAACGATGGCCAGCGATGTCGCGGGCGATCCAACCCAGTTCGGGCTGGTCATTCCGGTGCCCACCGTTATCAAAAAAGGCCAGGTCAAAATCGTGGACTCGAAAGTGGTCCAGCATCTGGCCGATTACACGAAGCCGCGGCTGGTGCAGTACCACGACGCCGACCCCTGCGAGCCACCGAGGGTGTACGCGATGGCGATGCCCGCGCCGGCGACCGCCGCCCCCGCGGACATGTCCCGCCGTAAATCCACCGTCGTGATCGAGGAACAATATTCCGTCGAGGAATACGACATCACCGTCATCACCGCGACAAAAGCCGCCGACCTGGTCGCGTACCTGAACAAGAATGGCTATAAAGTTCCCGCCGGGGCAGAGGATACGGTCGCCAGCTATTTGCGTCAGGGGATGCATTTTTTTCTGGCCAAGGTGAACATGGCGAAGATGAAGGACGATGCCTCGGGGTTTCTGCGGCCGATTCAGGTCACCTATCAATCGCCGAAATTTATGCTTCCCATTCGACTGGGCACCGTCAACGCCGACGGCCCGCAGGACATGATCGTTCTTGGCCTGACCAAAGGCGGCCGTCTGGAAGTCGCCAATTACGCAACGCGGAAAGTTCCCACCGGACAGGAAATACCGCTGTTCGTCGAGCAAAAATTCGGCGCGTTCTACGACGCAATGTTCGCGCGGCAGGTGGCGGAAAACAACGCCTCCGTCTTCCTGGAATACGCGTGGAACATCGGTGCCTGCGACCCCTGCTCCGCGCCGCCATTGGCGAATGGGGAGTTGCGGACGCTTGGCGCCACCTGGATCGAAGCGCAGGGGATGCAAAACGCGTTCGTGACGCGGCTGCATGTGCGGTACGACCGGGAACATTTCCCAGAGGACCTCGCGCTGCACGAAACCGCCGACAAGGAATCGTTCCAGGCACGCTATGTCATGCGCCACCCGTTCAAAGGCGAACCCATGTGCACGGCGGGCTACCGTTACAAAGCCAGCCTGCCGGATCGTTTCGCGAAGGAAGCGGCCGATCTGCGGACGCTGACGGGATGGACGCCGGAATCGATCCGCGCCCAGATGGCCGCGACCGGTCAGCCGCTGCGCTGACCGTGCGCGCGGGTCAACGCAACACCCGCTCTATCCGCCGGTCCGGGATCAGCCATATGGCCGCCAGCAGAACGTAATCCGCGCAGGCGAGCGCGGGGGAGACGAAGCCAAGCGCGATCCCCGCGACGCAAATCGCCAATGAGAGCTTGCCCTTGATGTCGGGGCCGATCGCGTTGGCCAAAGCGCGGTCCTCGCCATTGGCGTGAACGATCCGGCTTTGCAGGATGAAATAGGCGATCGCCGGCATCAGCAACGATACACCGTAAACCACGACCGGTTTCTGGGCGAATTTGTTCTCGCCCATCCAGCCGGTGGTAAAGGGCAGCAGGGACAGCCAGAACAGCAAATGCATGTTCGCCCACAGGATCGCGCCCGTAACGCGGCGGCAGGCGTGCAGCAGATGGTGGTGGTTGTTCCAGTAGATCGCCACGAAAACGAAGCTGAGCACGTAGCTGACGAATGTCGGCCAGAGGCTCAGCAGGCCGGCCCAGTCGCCGCCGCGCGGGACTTTCAGCTCCAGCACCATGATCGTGATGATAATCGCGATCACGCCGTCGCTGAACGCGGTCAGCCGTTCCTTGTTCATCGGCGCGCGCGGTCAGCCACGCGGGTCGCCACGCAATTCCCCGGATTGGACGCTGGCGATCGCGTTGTTCAGGATGCTCACGATGGCCTCGTCACCCAGCGTGCGGGACAGCAGGGCGATGGAGCCGCCAAGCAGCGCGGATGCGATCGCGACAGGGGGCACATTCTGCCCGATCATGTATTCAATCGCCTTGTCCACGACCGACCCCGCGAGGCTCAGTTCGGCGGGCGGTTCCTGTGCGTGGCCTGACATGTCGAAAATTCCTTATTCCGTTAAGGCACGAATCTGCGCCTCTGAAGCAGCCACCGGTGCATCTGAAGCAAGAACGGGCGCTTCGTCCGCCTGCATCGCCCACATGCGCGCGTAAAGTCCATCGCGAGCCAGCAAAGCGGCATGCGTGCCGCGTTCCTCGATCTGTCCGTCGTGCAAGACCACGATTTCGTCGGCGTCGATCACCGTGGACAGGCGGTGCGCAATAACCAGGGTCGTGCGATGCGCCATCGCCGCGCGAAAGGCGCCCTGGATTTCTTGTTCGGTGCGGGTGTCGAGCGCGCTGGTGGCCTCGTCCAGAATCAGGATGCGCGGGTCTTTCAGGATGGTGCGGGCGATCGCAACGCGCTGCTTTTCGCCGCCGGAGAGTTTCAGGCCGCGTTCCCCGACCATCGTGTCGTAACCGTCCGGCAGGCGAATGACGAAATCGTGGACCTGCGCCAGGCGGGCCGCCTGTTCGATTTCTTCCTGGCTGGCGCTGGGTTTGCCGTAACCGATATTGTAACGGATCGTGTCGTTGAACAGCACGGTGTCCTGCGGCACGACTCCGATCGCGGCGCGGACGCTGTCCTGCGTGACGTCGCGAATGTCCTCGCCATCGATGGAAACCCGCCCGCCCGAAACATCGTAAAAACGGAACAACAGGCGGCTGATCGTGGACTTCCCGCTGCCGGTCGGACCGACGATCGCCAGCCGTTTGCCCGCCGGGATCGCGAAGCTGACGCCATGCAGAATTTCGCGGTCCGGGCGGTAGCCAAAGCGGACATCTTCGAACCGGACCTCGCCGCCAGACGCCGTCAAAGCGGGCGCGCCGGGCTTGTCCTCGACCTCGGCGGCGACGTTGAGCAGGGCGAACATCTGTTCCATGTCCACCAGACCCTGCTTGATGGTCATGTAGACCATCCCGAGGAAGTTCAGCGGCTGGTACAATTGTATGAGGTAGGTGTTGATCAGCACGAACGACCCGATCGTCATCGTCCCCTCCGCCATCGACTGGGCCGCCATCAGCATGATGATCGTCAGGCCGACGGCGATGATCGCGGCCTGGCCCAGGTTGAGCATGTTGAGGGAGACCTGAACTTTGACGGCGGCGCGTTCATAGCGGGCGAGCGCGCGGTCGTAGCGGGCGGCCTCATGCGCCTCGTTGCCAAAGTATTTGACGGTTTCGTAGTTGAGCAGGCTGTCGAGCGCCTTACTGGAGGCGTCGTTGTCGGTATCGTTCAGGGTGCGCCGGTAACGGCCCCGGCGGCCCGCGAGGACCGAGGTAAACAGGACGTAGAAGGCCACTGCCAGCACGGTGACGGCGGCATAGCGCCAGTCGAACATGTGCCAGATAATGGCGGTGACAAGCAGCAGTTCGACCGCCGTCGGCACGACGTTGAACACCGCAAGGCGGAGGACGGACTGCATCCCCTGCACGCCGCGGTCGATCACCCGCGACATGCCGCCGGTCTGGCGATCGAGGTGGAAGCGCAGGCTGACGCGGTGCAAATGTTGGTAAGTGCGCAGCGCGACCAGCCGCACCGCGCGCTGGGAAACGGAGGCGAAGAGCGCATCGCGGATTTCGCC
Organism: Acetobacteraceae bacterium; assembly: GCA_043782125.1. Taxonomy (GTDB): domain Bacteria; phylum Pseudomonadota; class Alphaproteobacteria; order Acetobacterales; family Acetobacteraceae; genus Rhodopila. The sequence continues at coordinate 6,466 of JAYWAX010000628.1, forward strand.
GAAGCCCGCCGCGCCGATGCGGGCGAGGCCGTAGGCGAGGATCAGCGCCACCGGCAACGCGATCGCGAGGTTGCCCGGCGTGGTCAACGCATCGACGGTGCGCCCATACAGGATGGGCACGTAAACGGCGGCGGCCTTGGCCAGGAACATGAACGCGACCGCCGTGATCACCCTCGCTTTGGCCGCCAGATTGCCCTTGGCCCAAAGATACGGCGCGATCGAAAGCATGATCTCGGTGTTCGACAGGTTCCCCGGCCGGGTCGCGGCAGGCGGACCCGCGGCAGGAGCGGCGGCGCGCATGTGTCTCATGACCACGGATGTGCCACTTGTAGCGCCCGATGGGAAGGCATTCGGGTGTGGGTAAGCGCCTGGGCTCTGCCCCGGACCCCACGAGGGCCCCGCCCTTCGATCCCGCCAAGGGCTCGCCCTTGGAACCACGGGGTTGGTAGACGGGTAAGGGAGGGCCATCCGAGGCTGTCGTTACGTCTGAACAGGCCCTCCCTTACCTGCTTACCAAAATCGATCTCGGTCCAGGGGCCGCGGCCCTGGTGGGGTCGAGGCGCAAAGCCCTCGCGGGGTCCGGGGCAGCGCCCAGGTACTTACCCGCGCCCGAACCCTCCGATCAGGTGGTCTCCAGTGGCACGATCCCGGGCCGGGCCTTGGCCTTGTGCTCTTTCAGGACCGTATCGCCGGCCGGATCGACTTCTGTCATCGCCACATCGTAACCCCAGAGATCGGCGATGTGTTGCAGGACGAGGCGCGCGTCCTTTTCCTCCAACAGAACCCGGTTCATGGCGCTGTGCTGCACCATCAGCTTGCGGTCGCCCGCGAGGTTCACGTCCACAACCTGGATGTCCGGCGTGAAATAAGCGGGGTCGTAGTGGCGGGCCAAGGCGCGGCGGATTTCGCGATAGCCGCGTTCGTCGTGGATTGCCTCGACCTTCAGATGCGGTTCTTCCGAGTCGTTGGTGACCCGGAAAAGCCCGAAATGCCGGATCAGGCGCGGGCTGAGATATTGGAGGATAAAGCTCTCGTCGCGGTAATTGGCCCAGACGTCGCGCAGCACGGCCATGTGGTCGCCGTTGCCCGCGATGGCCGGGAACCAATCGCGGTCTTCGCCGGTGGGTTCGTGGCAGATACGCTCGATGTCTTTCATCATCGCGAACCCGAGCGCATAGGGGTTGAAACCGGAATAGCGGGGATCGTCGAAATCCGGCTGGAACACGACGTTGGTGTGGGAACGCAGGAACTCCAGCAGCGCGCCTTCGGAAATAAGACCCTTGTCGTGCAGACGATTCATGATCTGGTAGTGGACATAGGTCGCGCAGCCCTCGTTCATCACCTTGGTCTGGGTCTGCGGATAGAAATATTGCGCGATGATGCGGACGATCCGCAGCAGTTCGCGCTTCCAGGGCTGGAGGCGCGGCGCCGATTTTTCGAGAAAATAAAGAATGTTTTCCTGCGGCAGCTCCAGCAGCGCGCGGCGGCGTTCCAGCGCGGTCGGGTCGTGGCGGCCATTATCCTTGCCGGGTACGGTACGCCACAGGTCGTTGAAGACTCGCTCGTCGTGTTCGCGGCGTTCGCGTTCGCGCTTTTCCTCGGTGCGCAGGTCCGTGGTCCGGCGCCTGGGGTATTTGTGGATGCCGTGGTTCATCAGCGCGTGCGCGGCGTCCAGCAGACGTTCGACCTCGTCGGCGCCGTGCTGTTCCTCGCATTTCATCACGAAGTCGCGGGCGAATTCCAGGTAATCCAGGATGCCGTCGGCGTCGGTCCACTGCTTGAAAACGTAATTGTTCTTAAAGAAGTGGTTGTGCCCGTAAGCCGCGTGCGCGATGACCAGCGCCTGCATCGTGGCGGTGTTTTCCTCCATGATATACGAGATGCAGGGGTTTGAGTTGATGACGATTTCGTAGGCCAGCCCTTGCATCCCCGCGCGGTACATCGCCTCGTTGCGCGCAAAATGCTTGCCGAACGACCAATGCTTGTAAAACAGCGGCATTCCGATCGAGGAATAGGCGTCGAGCATCTGTTCCGTGCTGATTACCTCGATCTGGTTGAGATAGACATCCAGACCGAGCTCGCCGATGGCGATCTCCCTGACCGCCTCGTCGATGCGCCGGATCGTGTCGAAATCCCAGTCGGAGCCGTTGAACAAGAGTTTTTCCGCATCCAGCGAGATACTCATGCCTCCACCTCCACGCCGGTCTTCTTTGCGAATAATTCGCGAAATACG
>JAYWAX010000629.1:0-8693 GCA_043782125.1 Acetobacteraceae bacterium
CGACACGATGGTGAAGCCGATTTCGCCGGCGCCTTTTAACGCGGCCTCCATCGGGCGCACGCCGTTCTCGATATGCCGGTAGATGTTTTCCAGCATGACGATGGCGTCGTCCACGACGAAACCCACGGCGATCGTCAGCGCCATCAGCGACAGATTGTCCAGGCTGTAATCCAGCAGATACATCATCGCGAAGGTGCTGATCAGCGCCACCGGCACCGTCACGGACGGGATGATGGTAGCCCAGACGTTGCGCAGGAACAGGAAGATCACCATCACGACCAGCCCGACGGACAGCATCAGCGTGAACTGCACTTCTTCGACCGAGGCGCGGATGGTCGCCGTGCGATCGACGATGATGCTGGTCTTGATCGAGGGCGGCATGGAGGCCTGCAAACCGGGGAGGGCGGCCTTGATGCGCTCCACCGTCTCGATCACGTTGGCGCCGGGCTGCTTGAAGACCATCAGGACCACGCCGGACTGGCCGTTTTGCAGGGCGCCGACGAAGCGGTTCTCGGGCGCGTCGACGGCCGTGCCGATATCGCGAACCCGGATCGGTGCACCGGCGCGCCAGCCCAAAACGACGTTTTCGAATTCCGCAGCTTTGGTGAGCTGGTCGTTGTTATAGATCGCATAGGATCGCGTGGGACCGTCGATCTGCCCCTTCGGCGCGTTCACCGTCGCGCTGGCCAGCACGGGCCGGATATCTTCCAGTGTCAGGTTCATCGCGGCGAGTTTCGCCGGATCGACCTGGATGCGGATCGCGCGCTTTTGCTCGCCCGCGATGAACACCTGCGCCACGCCGGTCATCTGCGATATCTGCTGCGCCAGCACGGTGTCGGCGTTGTCGTTGACCTCGATCAGAGGAAGCGTGTCGGATTGCACGGCCAAGATCAGGATCGGCGCGTCGGACGGATTGACCTTCCGGTAACTGGGCGGGGCCGGCAGGTTGCGCGGCAACTGCCCGGTGGCAGAATTGATGGCCGCCTGCACGTCGCCCGCCGCCGCGTCCACGTTGCGTTCGAGGTCGAACTGGATGCTGATCTGCGTCGATCCCGCGACGCTGACCGATGTCATCTGCGCGATGCCCGCGATGGCACCGAACTGGCGTTCCAGCGGCTGCGCCACGGTGCTGGCCATGGTTTCCGGACTGGCGCCGGGGAATTTCACGTTCACGTTGATGGTCGGGAAATCGACGCGTGGCAGTGGCGCCACCGGTAACAGGGGGTAGGCGGCGAGCCCGACCAGGACCAGCGCCGCGATGAACAACGATGTCGCGACGGGCCGGTTGATAAAGGGGGTCGAAATACTCATGCCTGATAAGGTCCTGGCCTGGAGGGATCCCGGGTCTGGTTCAACCGCCGGCTTTCGGTGCGGGTGCGACGGGTTTTGGCGATGCGTTCGCGACGGCGACCCGGCTGCCGTTCTGCAACCGGGAATGGCCTTCGGTGACCACCTGTTGGCCTTCTTCCAATCCTTTGGACACGATGGCCACCGCGCCATCGTCGCGTTCGACTTCCACTGCCTGGCGCGCGACCGTCTGATCGGGCTTCACCACGAAGACGAACAGGCCGTCCTGCCCATGGCGGACCGCGGTCGAGGGCACCGTCAGCGCGCGCGCGCTGATCGACACCAGCAACCTTGTATTGACGAACTGCCCAGGCCAGAGACGGTAATCGGCGTTCGGGAAGGTCGCTTTGAGCTTGATCGTCCCGGTGGTCGCGTCGATCGTGTTGTCGATGGTCAGCAGCGTGCCGCGGTCCAGCTCCTGCCGATCGTCGCCGGAAAACGCCACCACCGGCGCCTGGCCTGACACGAGCGCGCGTTGGATCGCCGGGAGATTGTCCTGCGGCACGGTGAAGGTCACCGCGATCGGGCGCAATTGCGCCAGCGGCATGATCGCCGTGACCTCCGCCGCGCGGACGAAGCTGCCGGGATCGGTAATCCGCAGGCCCGCCCGCCCGTCGAACGGCGCCACGATATAGCAGAAGGCGAGGTTCAGCTTCGCGGCATCGATCTGCGCGTCGTCGGCGGCGATCGTCGCGGTGATTTGCCCAACCAGAGCCGTCGTGGTTTCCAGTTTTTGTTGCGAGGCGACTTCCCGCGCCGCCAGCGCCGAATAGCGCGCCAGATCGGCTTTGGCCGCCGCCAACTGCGCCTCGTCCTGGCGCTTCTTCGCCAGCACCGCGTCGAGAATTGCCTGGTAGGGCCGGGGGTCGATCACCGCGAGCAGATCGCCTTCCTTGACCTCCTGCCCCTCCGCGACGGCCACCTTCATCAGCGTGCCATCGACGCGGCTGCGAAGTTGCACCGATTGCAACGCCTGAACCGTGCCCAGTCCGCGGAGAACGACGGGGACGTCTTTGCGCGAGACGGTCACGGCGGTGACGGGAACCGGTGGCGGCGCCGGCGCCTGCCCCGCCGGCGTTTGTCCCGCTGGCGTTTGTCCCGCTGGCGCCTGGGTTTGTCCCCCTGGCGTTGGCGCGCCCTGCGCCCATGCCAATCCGGGCAGTCCGCCAATCGAGGCGGCCGCGATCCAGGCCCAAAAAGCTCCCATACGCCGGCAACGCCGCGAGATCATACAGTTCACCCATCGTGATCCGGGCTGGCCTCGCCCCCCGGGAGTGCCGCCTCGGTTATGTCCGTCTAAACTTTTATCGTTGTCCAAACTTCCCAAGAATTACGTGTATGCCAGAAATTTCGTCACATTGCCATAGTGGCGAGTGTATCGAACCGTCTCCGCCGCCCGCAGGAGGCGCGGAGACGGGGAGGGCGTCAGGTCTCGACGATGCCCAAAGCACGGCGGAACCGCTCGGTGACATAGGCGCCATCGCGCGGGGGCAGGAAACGCGGCTTTTCGTCGGGGGCGATGCGGATCACGGCGAACAGCGGCTCCGATCGCAGGCGCGGGCGCAGCGCCTCCACCTCGTTCATGTCGCGCGCGGTGGCGGTGGCCTGCCAGCCGCAGGCGGCGGCGACGGCTTCCAGATCGGTGGTGAGACCGGTGTGGCTCTGCTGCGATCCGGTTTCCCCGAAGCGCGCATTGTCCAGCACGGCGATGGCGAGGTTCGGTGCCTTCGCCGCCGCGATGCTGGCGAGCGAGCCCATGCCCATCAGCATTTCCCCATCGCCGGTCACGACCAGCACCCGCTTCGTGGGCTGTGCGAGCGCGAGACCCAGACCGATCGTCGCGGCCCCGCCCATGGCGCCCCAAAGGTAAAAATTCTGGTCGCGATCGCCAAGCACGCCAACATCGTAGGTGGCGGCGCCAAGCCCGGTGACGACCAGCAGACCGCCGGGATCGCGCAACAGGATCGCCACGGCTTCGCGCCGGTCGAGCGTTCCGTCGTTTCTTTGGGCATCGTCTCTGTGGGTCGGGCTCATTTCACAAACACCTTGGCGCCGATCAGGCGTTGGGAGAACAAGACCGCCACGGGGATGTGGCTGTCGAAGGCCAGCGCGGCGGAGGCGCCAACCATTTCGGCGGCATCGTCCGGGTGGTCGGCGCGGCGGACATGCACGCCCACCTGCGCCAGAACATGTGGGGTCGCGCTGCCCATGGGGACCTGCCACGGGTTAAACTCGCCCCATTCGCCGCGCATCGTCACGAGCGTGAAGAACGGCATCCGGCATGTCACCGGCAGCGATAACATGTTGACGCAATTGCCGACGCCGGAGGACTGCATCAGCATGACGGCGCGCTTGCCGCCCAACCAGGCGCCGGCGGAGAGGGCGATGCCGTCTTCCTCGGTGGTGAGGACGACGGTGTCCATGTCCGGATCGGCGTGCGCGGATTTTATCAGGTGGGCATGTCCGGCGTCGGGCACATAGCCGACGATTGAGACCCGGGCGGCTTTCAGCGCGCGGAACACACTTTCCTGCCAGGTGGGGTTTTCCATTGGGGCTCCATTACGGGGGCGGGTTTCGGGCTTCCGGTAAGGGATTGGGCGGGCGGTGGCAATTGGGTGGGGGCGGTACGTCGGGGCAATCGCTTGAGCCTGGCCCCGCGCCTCTCCACGTCATGGCCCGCTCGGGGGCGTGCCATGACGCGGAAAGGACCTCGCGATGGGTCAATTGTTCGTGCCGTTGGTATAAATCGCGACTTTCACCATCCATCAAAAATAGGCCCGGACAACTTACGATGGCAGCCCGTTCATTGGTTTCCGCTTATCCCCGTCGCACGCCCCAGAATAATGGGAACGCCGCTTTAACGATGTCCTTGATATCCGATCGGAACGCAGTCGGCTGGAAAAGACGGCCAAGCGGGATGTAGGGCACGGTTTCCAGGGCCCGCAGCTGGATTTGTTCCGCGATCGCTTTCTGCGACTTCACGTCCGGGGCGTCGAACCACGCCGATCGCAGGGTTTCCAGCCGTTCATCGGTGGGCCAGCCAAACCAGGCCTTCAGGCCGCCGCCCCGTAACGCGAAGTTGCTGCCTGGATTGGCGATCGTGATCCCGTCCAGAGCCGTGGGGAAAACACTCCAGCCGCCCTGGTCAACCGCGTTCTTATTGGTCCGCCGCGAAACCAGCGAACCCCAGTCCATCTGCTGGAAGTCCACGGTCATGCCAAGCTTCTGAAACAGCGCACGGGCCACGTAGGACGCCTGACTATATACCGGCCGGTCACTGGGCGACATCAACGCGACGATCTCACCGCGATAACCCGCTCCGGCGATCAGTTTCTTCGCTGCTTCGATGTCGCGGGGCTTTGTCAGCACGTCGAGGCCGGCGTGCGTCGCCATCGGCTGTCCTTCGGCGAAATATCCGGCGGGTACTTGGCCCAGTTCGGACTGCTCTCCTGTCATCGACTCGATAAAGTTCTTCTGGTCGAGCGCCATCAGCAGCGCGTGGCGGATCTTCGGGTTGTTGAAGGGCGGGTGCAGGTGATTGAGCTGGAGCATCGGCTGCCAGCCAAACGGATCGTTCACCGCGACCACCACATCCGGCGATCTCCGCAACATCGGACACAGGTCGATCAGCGGCTGTTCGACCCAGTCGACCTCGCCCGTCTGAAGGGCGGCGGCGGCTGTCGCGGCGTCCGGTTGCACGATCCATTCGACTCGCCCGAAATTCGCCTTCTTACCACCTGCGTAAAGGCTTGGCGGTTCCTGGCGCGGCACGTATTTGTCGAACCGGGCGTATGCCGCCCGGGCACCGGACACCTGCTCTCCGGGGAGGAACCGGAATGGCCCCGATCCAATCCCTTCCTTGATCTGTTCCGAGGCCGGCGTCTGGGCCAGGCGATCGGGCATCACGAAGCAGTTGCGCGCGCCAAGCCCATAAAGCATCTGGCGAAACGGCTTTTTCAACCGAACCCTGAAACGCCGGTCGTCCAGAACGTCGATTTCATTCGCCGCCGCCGCCAATTGCTGGCCAAACGAGTCGCGCGCGGACCAACGCCGCATCGACGTCACGCAGTCCCGCGCCAGGACTTTTTCATTGTCGTGGAACAACAGCCCGTCGCGGAGGGTGAAAGTCCAGGTTAATTCGTCCGCGGAAATATCGTGTCCGGCGCACATCTGCGGCCGTACGTGACCAGTGGCGTCCATCCCATACAGCATATCGAAGCTCAGAAAGCCATGGATTTGGGCCACCAGGGCGGTCGTCCAGATCGGGTCGATTGACGAGAGATTCGCATTCGGCACGAACCGCATTGGCCGCGTATCGGCGCGTGCCAGCGCGGGGGTCATCAGCAGGGGTGTGGACTTCAGCAAGTCGCGGCGACGCATGGTAACCTCCGTTATGCTTTATATTTTGAATTACAGGCGCCCGGCGTGTCCGATCGTCCCCGGTCCAGGATTGCCGCGCGACCCCCGGGGCATGGCCCAGACGCTGCCGGTACGCGGCGCCGGAAGCGGCGTAAAATACAATCCCGGTTCTGGCGGTCACGGATTGGCGCATGCGCTAGCCATTCAGCGTCATATCCTCATAGGGCGCGGTGTAGACGAAATGATCGATCAGGCCGATCCCGGATTCACCGGCCCGTGGGCCAACGGCACTGATAAACGCCAACTGCCAGATCGGTGCGTACATGGCTTTCGCATCGACCAGGTCTTGCATTTTGTGCAGGATCGCCGCCCGTTTCGCGTGGTCCATTTCTTGGTGCTGCATGGGGAAGAGCGCGTCGATCTCAGGATAGCTTCCATAGACATACGCGCCGCCCTTGACCACGAAACCCTCCATGCGGGTCGCGACATTGCCGAACGCACCGCTGCCTCCCTGCACGATCCCCTTGAATTTCTTCTGAGCGTATCCCTGGAAGAACGCCGCCCGCTCAAACGGACGCAGTTTCGCGCGGATCCCGGCTTCGGCGAGGTTGTTAATCATGGTTTCGCCCAGATTCGCATAGGAACTGTCGCAAAAATAAAATCCGGCATCGAACCCATTTGGGTATCCGGCCTCGGCGAGCAGTTGTTTGGCTTTGGCGAGATCGTGCCTGGGTTTCGCCATTGCCTTATAGAATTCGAAATTTTCCGGCATTATGCTGCCGGTGATGTGGGAATAACCTAAGGTCAAGGCTTTATTTATGCTGTCGCAATCAATCGCATGGCGGGCCGCGAGGCGCACCCGTACATCGTACCAAGGCGATTTCGGATTCCATTGCTCGGTAAAATACATCCAGAATGGCGCCGATCCAACAGTGGGTTTCAACGTGAGGCCGGGCGTGCGGCGTACGTCTTCCGCCAGTTCGCCGCGAATAGAATACGCGATGTCGATTTCGCCTTGCTTCAGCGCGATCGTGCGGGTGGTATCGTCCGGTATCACCTTCAACACGATCCGCTTGATGCGGGGCTTCTTGCGCCAGTATTGCTCGAACGCCTCCAGCACCAGTTCGACGCCCGGGGTAAAAGCCACGAACTTGTACGGACCCGCTCCAATCGGCGCATGCCTGAAGTCTGCCTCGCCGACCTTCTCGACGTACTTCCTTGGAACGATCCAGCCCGCACCTGTCGCGGTGCTATAGTAAGTAATGAAGTCGGGCCACGGTTCTCGCAAGGTAAAGCGAATCGTGTCCGCCGAGAGGACATCGATGCGGGCCACCCGCTCTTTCATCAGGGCATGCCCAGAACCACGATAGCGTTCGAACGAGAATTTCACGTCGCCGGGAGTCAGTAAGTCGCCATTATGGAAGCGGACCCCCTTACGCAGAACAAATTCGTAGGCGAGCTTGTCCGGCGTCAAAATCCACGATTCCGCGAGACTCGGCGCAAGCGCACTGCCTGGCATCGGTTTGATCATGGCGTCATGAAGTGCATAGAGAACCATATAGGGCGTGATGATTCCCAAGGTTTCGGCGGGATCGAACCAGGAGGGCGCCAAGGAAACATGCACCCCGATCGTCAGGGTTTCGGAGGCGGCGGCGAATGCAGGCCGAAGCGGCGTGGCAGCCAGCCCAAGCAGTGGCAACCCAAGCGCGACCGAGCGGCGTGTTTGCCTTTGTCGATTGGCCGGCGCGGATGCCTCGGATGGCGCGCCGCCGTGAGCTAACTCGAGCATGCGGGACTCCCTGAAGTTCGGACGAAAGCGGCCGTGGCGATTTACGCGAGAGCCCGCGTTATCTGTCCCGGATCTACGGAGTAAGCCGGTCGCACCAAGTAAATGGCCGCACCGTCGCCAGGCGGAAAGTCTTGCCCGGAAAATACGGACGTTACTTTACGACCGGAGTCCAACAGACCCGGGAGCAGATGAACGCAGAAGCCTCCTGCCTGGTTCATTTTCGATGAACCTTGCACTGTGCATATACCTGCCATGCGAATAATGCAAGGATGCATTTCCGCAATCCGCCCGCCAGTCTTGTCAACACCGCCATGTGTCACCACTCTCCGCGCCATGTTCTTCCCCGCCCCCATCGAACTCCCCACCCGCGTCGCGACCCGCGTCCCCGACCGGTACCGCCGCCTCGAACGCTCCGAATGGGCCGACGCCAATCGCGCGGGTCAGCCCGCCGACTGCTTCCTGGAAGGCCCCTGCTTCGACGCCAACGGATTTTTGTATGTTGTCGATATTCCCTACGGCCGGATTTTCCGCGTCGATGGCGACGACTGGACTCTCGTGACCGAATACCCCGGCTGGCCCAACGGTCTGAAAGTCCAGCCCGACGGCGACCTGATCGCCGCCGATTACCGCCACGGCCTGGTCCGCATCGACCCCAACACCGGCGCCACCGCGGCCGTCATCCAGACCGTCATGTCCGAGAGTTTCAAAGGTCTCAACGACCTGACGCTGCACGACGACGAGTCGATCCTGTTCACGGATCAAGGCCAGACCGGCCTGCAGGACCCCACGGGCCGCGTTTACCGTCTGCACAAGGACGGCCGCCTCGACCGCCTGATTGCCACCGGTCCCAGCCCGAACGGCCTGGTGCTGAACACAGCGCAAACGCATCTTTACATCGCCATGACCCGCTCCTGCGAGGTCTGGCGCATCGCGCTGCGGAACGACGCCATCGTGGGAAAAGCCCAGTGCTTCGCCCGCGTCCCGCCCGGTTTGGTGGGCCCGGACGGCCTGGCCATGGACCGCCACGACCGCCTGTATATCGCCAACCCAGGCCACGGCTGCGTCTGGATCGTCGATCCGCACGGCGTGCCACTGTACAAAGTCCAATCCAGCGTGGGACGCATGACCACCAACTGCGCTCTGGCCCCGGACGGGCGCACCCTCTACATCGTCGAGTCAGAGACCGGCTCCATCCTGA
>JAYWAX010000630.1:0-3140 GCA_043782125.1 Acetobacteraceae bacterium
ACGGACTTTGGCGTTGGACGTCAGTTCCTCGCCCATCGGGCCGGAGGGTCCGGTCAGCACGTTGCACACGCCCGCCGGCATGCCCGCCCGTTCCGCCAGCACCGCGATCGCCAAGGCCGAGAACGGGGTTTGGCTCGCGGGCCGGATCACGCCCGTGCAGCCGGCGGCCCAACCGGGACCGGCTTTGCGGGTGATCATCGCCGCCGGAAAATTCCAGGGGGTGATGGCGGCGAACACGCCGATCGGTTCTTTCAGCACAAGGATGCGGCGGCCCTTGGCGTTTTGCGGGATCGTGTCGCCGTAAATACGAAGCGACTCGTCCGCGAACCATTCGATGAAGCTGGCGGCGTATACGATTTCGCCCTTTGACTCGGTCAGCGGTTTGCCCTGTTCCGCCGTCATGATGGTCCCAAGATCGTCCGCGTTCGCCAGCATCAGGTCGGCCAGGCGCCGAAGTATGGCGCGGCGTTCCTTGGCCAGCATGGCGCGCCAGGCGGGGAAGGCACGGTGCGCGGCTTCGATGGCGCGGCGGGTTTCGGCGGTGCCCATTGCGGGGACCTCGCCGATCGTTTCACCGGTGGCGGGGTTTTTCACGGCGATGGTTTTGCCAGAGTCGGCGTCCACCCATTTCCCGTCCAGATAATTCGTCTGACGGAACAGCGTGGGGTCCTTCAGCGGCAGCGGCGAGACGGGATTGAGCATGACGACATCCTCCTGTGCGCTCACGATAGCGTTTTCCGGCGGCGCTGTCAGGCTTGGTCCGCGCGTCGCGGCCACGCCCAGGGCAATCGGGCAACGGAAAGAAAGCACCGGGGCTATCTTTGCCTTCGCCTGGTTGCCCCGCGGCCAGGCCGGGATTGCCTTATATCGAACAGGGCGATGGCTGTAGGCTGCATCCAGCAAAGCCGATCCGCGCACTGGGCGCCGGCGTGTCGCGGACGGAACGGGATAAGACCCTGGACGTTCAAAGCTTGCCGGGGACCGCGATCTCTGTCGCTGCCCTGCTGGGACAGTCCTCCAGATCAGGGCCGCAGCGCCCCAAACACGTCCCAGCCGCCGGACCAGATCATATCCAACGCCACATGCAGCACAATCGCCAGCCCAACCCAACCAATCCAGCGGTGACGCACCAGCAGCCGCGAAATCAGCGTGGCCGCCACGCCCATCAGCACCACGGACAGCGCCAAGCCTACCATCAGCAGCGCCGGGTGACCATGCGCCGCCCCCGCCACCGCCAGAACGTTGTCGAGGCTCATGGACCGGTCCGCGATCGCGATCTGGATCATCGCCTGGCCCAGAGATTTTTCCTGGGCCGGCGCACCGGGGTTGTGCGGCGCCGCGCGCAATTCCCGATACATGCGCCAGCACACCCACAGCAGCAGCACGCCGCCCGCCAGCGTCAGGCCCAGTACCTCCAGCAGGCGGAGTGCGACCGAGCCCAGAAGGATACGCAGCACCGTCGCGCCGCCAATGCCGATCAGAATCGCGGCGCGCCGCTGGCGCTCTGGCAGACCCGCCACCGCCATGCCCACCACGACCGCATTGTCGCCCGCCAACGCGATGTCGATCAGGACAACCTTGGCGAGCACCGTCGCATCGGTTGACCAATTGGTAAAATCCCAGAGCAGAACACGGCCTCGACGGTGGTGACCGCGCCGTGTTAGCTGATGCACAACATATTCGCACCTTACAATTCGTCGAGGTCTCATGGTTCCCCGCTACAGCCGCCCGGAAATGGCCGGAATCTGGTCTCCCGAAAACCGGTATCGGATTTGGTTCGAGATCGAGGCTCTGGCCGCCGAGGGCATGGCCCGCGCCGGTGCGATCCCCGAATCCGCCGCGCGAAACATCCGAAACAATGGCGGACCCGCGCTCGCCGCGATCGGACCGGCGGACATCGAGAAAATCGATGCGATCGAGCGCGAAACCCGGCACGATGTCATCGCCTTCCTGACGTGGCTCGCCGAATCCGTCGGCCCCGATAGCCGTTTCGTGCATTTGGGCATGACCAGCTCCGACGTGCTGGACACCTGCCTGTCGGTGCAACTGACCCAGGCCGCCGACCTGCTGCTGAAGGACATCGACGCGGTGATGGCGGCGTTGAAAAAACGCGCGTACGAGCATAAATTCACCCTCACCATCGGGCGCAGCCACGGCATCCACGCCGAACCCACGACGTTCGGCCTGAAACTCGCGGGCCATTACGCCGAATTCGCCCGCGGACGCGCGCGTCTGGTGGTGGCGCGGGAAGAGGTCGCGGTTGCGCAAATCAGCGGCGCCGTGGGGACCTTCGCCCATCTCGACACATCCGTGGAGGAATTCGTCGCCGAACGCCTTGGTCTACGACCGGAGCCGGTCTCCACCCAAATCATCCCCCGCGACCGCCATGCCGCCTTCTTCGCCACTTTGGGCGTCATCGCCTGCGCCATCGAACGGCTGGCGACGGAAGTTCGCCACTTGCAGCGGTCCGAGGTCCGGGAAGCGGAAGAATTTTTCCATCCGGGCCAAAAGGGCTCGTCCGCCATGCCGCACAAGCGGAACCCGGTGTTGAGCGAGAATTTGACGGGCCTTGCGCGCATCGTTCGTGCCGCGGTCATTCCGGCGATGGAAAATGTCGCGTTATGGCATGAACGCGACATTAGCCATTCCAGCGTCGAACGCGCCATCGGGCCGGATGCGACGGTGACGCTGGATTTCGCGCTGGTGCGGTTGGCGGGGATGATGGACCGGTTGCTGGTTTACCCGGAACGGATGCAGGCCAACCTCGATAGTTTGGGCGGCGTCGTTTATTCCGGCGAAGTATTGCTTGTGCTGGCGCGCTCCGGCATTTCGCGCGAGGATGCCTATTCGATCGCGCAACGTTGCGCGATGGCGACATGGATGACGCTTAATACGACAGAAGGGCGATCGTTCCGGGAAAACCTGGAGGCCGATCCGGATGTGACTGGACGCGTGTCGGCCGCGGAATTGGACGCGGCGTTCGATCCTGGGCTGCATACGCGGGCGGTGGATCGGATTTTCGAGCGGGTGTTCGGCGATTAGCCCATCTTATTCACCGCATAGCAGGGATTCGCAAACGGGCATGGTACAAACGTCTGGAATCGCTTAGAGATTGGGTGTCGACGCCACTCTCCAGCCCC
>JAYWAX010000631.1:0-23089 GCA_043782125.1 Acetobacteraceae bacterium
CGCCCTGGCCCCAACCGCCCTGGCCCCAACCGCCCTGGCCCCAACCGCCCTGGCCCTGACAGCCCTGGCCCTGACAACAAGGACTCGCCGCATGACCGAACGTTTATTCCTGGACCAACCCGCCTTGCCGCGCGCGGACGCCACGGTGTTGGCCAGCGCGCCAGAGGGCATCGTCCTCGACCGCACGGTCTTCTATGCCCGCGGCGGCGGCCAGCCCGGCGACACCGGCATCCTGCGGTGGGCCGGCGGCGAAACGCCCATCGCCGACACCGTGAAGGGCGAAGGCGAGGCGATCCTGCACATCCCCGCCCCCGGCGCCGCGCTGCCGCCTCTGGGCGCCGCGGTCGCGGCCGAAATCGACTGGGACCGGCGCCATAAGCACATGCGCATGCACACCGCGATGCATTTGCTGTGCAGTCTCATCGCGGGCGCCGCGGTCACCGGCGGCTCTGTCGGCGCGGACCGCTCGCGCCTGGATTTCGATCTGCCCAACCCGCCGCCCAAGGACCAGATCGAGGCCGGTTTGAACGCCCTGATCGCGGCGGATCACCCGGTGCGGATCGAATGGGTGGACGAATCGGTGCTGGATGCCGATCCCGGCCTGGTCCGCACCATGTCGGTCAAACCGCCGCGCGGCACCGGCCGTCTGCGCCTGCTGCGGATCGGCGACGGCGATACGATCGATTTGCAACCCTGCGGCGGCACCCATGTCGCGCGCACCGGGGAAATCGGCCCCGTTCAAATCGTAAAGATCGAGAACAAAGGCCGGCAAAATCGCCGCATCGTCCTGACGCTCGCCCCCGAGGCCTGACCCATGGCCCTGTCCGGTGCCGAGGCGGACGCCCGCATCCGCGCCTTGGAACAGGAAACGGCGGCGCTGCGCCGGGCAATCGCGGTTTACCGGGCCTCGACCTCCTGGCGAGTGACCGCGCCGCTGCGGGCCTTGATGTCGATCGTCCGGCCAGAGCGGCGCGAACCGGCGCCCGCCGTCGCCGGGTTCGACGCCGGCCGTGCCGCCGCCGGGGCATACTGGGACAACCAACTGGCGGTGGCGGACGCGCCGCGCACGTCCTGGTGGACCGACCCGCCGACCATCCGCCATATCAACCGCGTCGTCTGCGGCGAACCCATCGACGGGCTGCACGCCGGGTTCAACCGCGGGCTCGCGCGTCTTCTGGGCGAACGCGGCCTGACCGCCCCCAAAGCCTTGTCCGTTGGGGCGGGCGACGGCGCGAAGGAACGCGCGCTGCTGTGTCAGGGGATCGCCGGCTCGTTCGATTGCTTCGAGGCCGGGGCGGCCCTGGTCGAGGCGGGACGCCGCGCTGCCGCCGCAGCGGGCCTGAGCGATCGCCTGCGCTTCCACCACGCCGATGCGTTCGCGGTCGTAAGCCCAGGGGAATACGATCTGGTGTACTGGAACAACGCCTTGCATCATATGCCGGACACCGCCGCGGCGATCGCCTGGAGCCGGGACTGTCTGCGCGACGGCGGGGTCTTCGCGATGGACGATTACACCGGCGCTTGCCGCTTTCAGCACAGCCCGTCCCTGATGCGCGACGCCAACCGCCTGCGCGCGATCCTCCCCGCCAGCCTGCTTCGCCCCCTGAACGCCTCGGACACCCCGATCCCGCGCGAGATCGGCCTGATCGACCCCGAGGCCCTGATCGCCGCCGATCCCACCGAAGCCGCCGATTCGGACAATATCCTCCCGGCGCTGCGCCGTGTATTTCCCAACGCGGACATCGTCCCCACCGGCGGCGCTTTCTATTTCATTGCACTGGTCGACGCCTTCCATAACTTCGTTACGGATGACGATCTGCGCCTGTTGAATGCCCTGCTGCTCGCCGACGAAGCCCTGGCCCGAACCGGCCCGACGCTCTACGCCGTCGCGCTGGCGGTTAAGGACTGAGGTTTGGGGCGGCTGGGATGCCGCCTCCCTGGGGTCCGTCCTCCTTGACACCCGGGCCAACGCCCAGGGAACCGCCCCAGCCACAGACCCGCCGCCGTTGGCGGATTGACGAACCGTGGCGACGTGGGACACTGCCCGCCACGATGACGATTTGGGGGAATACAATGGGTCCGCTGGTAACAACCGAATGGCTCGCCGCCGAACTGGCCAGGCCTGGACTCCTGGTGTTCGACGCCACAAAATACCTCCCAAACGAGCCCAAGGACGGCAAAGCCGAGTTCCTGAACGCCCACATCCCGGGCGCCCGGTATTTCGACATCGACGAAGTCGCGGACCCCGATACCGATCTACCGCACATGGTGCCCTCGCCCGGCCGGTTTTCGAAGCTGATGGCGGCGATGGGCATCGGCAACGGCAGCCGGGTCGTGTTTTACGACCAGAAAGGGCTCGCCTCGGCGGCGCGCGGCTGGTGGCTGATGAGCTTGTTCGGCCACGACCAGGCGGCGGTGCTGGATGGCGGATTGCCGAAATGGGTGAAGGAAGGCCGCGCGACCGAGGCGGGCAGCACCGCGGCGCCCATTCCCGCCACGTTTCAGGCCGATTTCCGGGCGATGCGCCTGCGCGGCGTCGGCGATCTGCTGCGCAACGTGGCCTCGCAGGCGGAACTGGTGCTGGACGCGCGCGCGGCGGGCCGCTTTACCGGGGCGACGCCAGAGCCGCGGGCGGGCATGCGCTCCGGTCATGTGCCGGGCTCGGCGAATCTCCCCTATACCGATCTGCTCAACGCGGACGGCACCTTCAAATCCGTGGCCGACCTGAAGGCGCGCTTCGCCGCGGCGGGTGTCGATGGTTCGCTGCCCGTGGTGACCAGCTGCGGCTCGGGCGTCACGGCCTGCATCCTGACCCTGGGTTTACGCCTCGCCGGCCTGCCGGAAGGCGCGGTTTACGACGGGTCCTGGACCGAATGGGGCGGACGCTCCGACACACCGGTGGAGACATATTGACCATGGCCGATACCCCCCCAAAGCGCGGCTTTCGCACGACCCTGTCCCATGTCGGGCGGAAATCGAAGCATGAACACGGCTTCGTCAATCCGCCGCTGCACCGCGGCTCCACCGTGCTGGTCCCGACCGTCGCCGAGCGTCAGGCGATGCAGGCCCGCCGTGGCGAGCGTGTCCTGACCTACGGACTCGGCGGCTCCGAGACTCACTGGGCTTTGGAAGACGCCATGGCGGCGGTGGAGGGCGGGACGCGCTGCTTCGTCGTCTGTTCCGGTCTCGCGGCAGTGACGACGCCGATGCTGGCATGGCTGAAAGCGGGCGATCACTGCCTGATGCCGGATCATGTTTACGGACCCGCGCGCAATTTCTGCGACGGGATGCTGAAACGCTACGGCGTCGAGACAACCTATTACGCGCCCGAAATCGACGAATCTGGGCTCGCCGCGCTGATGCGGCCGAACACGGCGGTGGTCTACACGGAAAGCCCGGGCAGCCATACGTTCGAGGTCCAGGACATTCCGGCGATCGCGCGCGCTGCGCACGCCGGGGGCGCGAAGGTGCTGATGGACAACACCTGGGGCATCCACCACTTCCAGCCCTTCCGGCACGGCGTCGATGTCTCCATCCAGGCCGCGACGAAATACCCGGCCGGACATTCCGATATTCTGATCGGCACCGTCACCGTCAACAACGACGAAGACTGGATGACCCTGCACGCGACCGCCCGAGGCCTCGGTCAATACGCCAGCCCCGACGATTGCTGGCTGACATTGCGCGGGATGCGCACCATGGCGATCCGCTTGCAAACCCAGATGGAGGCCGCGATCCAGGTGGGACATTGGTTGCGCCAACAGCCGGAAGTCGCTCAGGTGCTGAACCCGGCGCTGCCCGGCGCGCCCGGCCATGCCATCTGGAAACGCGATTTCACCGGCGCGTGCAGCCTGTTCGGCGTCGAGTTCAAACCCGAATTCACCCCCGTTTCGACCCATAAATTCGTCGAGGCGCTGCAACTGTTCGGCATCGGTGCCTCCTGGGGCGGTTACGAAAGCCTCGCCGTGCCGACCACCGGCTTCATCACCCGCACCACGGGGTCCGGGCAGTTCGCCGGCCCGGTTGTGCGTGTGCACATCGGGCTGGAGGACGTGGACGACCTGATCGCCGATCTGCGCCAGGGGCTGGATGTCATGCGGAAAAGCCTCTGACCCACAGGGCGGGCCGCGTGCCCGCCGCGCCGTTCCCGCTGAATGGTGCGGGCACGGATGGCGCGGTCACGGATGGCGCGGGCATGGCCGGTTTGGACGTGCCCGCCGCCCGCCCTCCCACGCCTGACCGAGCGAGGACCACGGTGCCGCCGTCCGCCGCCGTCTCGCCCCACCGCGTCTCGCCCCACCGCGTCTCACCCCACCGCGTCTCACCCCACCGCCCCCCACCCCACCGCCCCCCACCGATGTGACCTGGCAAATCGTCATCGTCGCCCTGGGCGCCGCCTTGGCGGGCTTCGTGCAAGGCCTGTCGGGCTTCGCATTCGGCCTGGTGGCCATGAGCGTCTGGGCCTGGACGCTGGAACCGGTTCTCGCGGGACCGTTGATCGTGTTCGGTTCGCTGGTCGGTCAATTGATGGCCAGCGGGTCCATGCTTAAAAACATGGACCTCAAGCGCGCATGGCCGCTCGTCGCCGGTGGCCTGGCCGGCGTGCCCCTGGGCGTCGCGCTGCTGCGCTACATCGACCCGAGGATGTTCAAAACCGCCGTCGGCCTGCTGCTGCTGGTCTGGTGTCCCTGCATGCTGTTCGCCAGGAACCTGCCCCGCATCGGCTTCGGCGGGGCCTGGGCCAACGCCTGCGCCGGTTGGTTGGGCGGAGTCATGGGCGGTCTGGGCGGTCTGACCGGGCCCGCGCCCATCCTGTGGACGACGCTTCGGGGATGGGAGCGCCATACCCAGCGCAGCGTCTTCCAGGTCTACAATCTGACCATGCACAGCGTAACGATGACGGTGTATCTGGCCTCCGGCACCGTGCCGAAAGCCGCTATTCCCCTGTTCGCCGCGATGCTGCCGGCCATGCTGATCCCGACCTATGCCGGCATCAAGCTGTATCACCGTATCAGCGACCCGATGTTCCGCCGGGTGGTCCTGTCGGTGCTGACCGGGGCGGGCGCGATCCTGATCGTCACCAGTCAGTTCCGGTAATGTGAGCGGCCAGTTGGTGGCTCTTGCCGGACAATCGTTCGGACGGCCGATATTATACCAGGGGCCCGAACAGTTGACTCTTGCCTCTCCCCGTCATGGCCCGACTCGATCGGGCCACCGGGAGCGGCACAGCCTACGCGAACAAGCTCGCCCCCCGCCGGACCCCGGGCCGTTCGCCCAACTGCCGTGCCGCGACCGATGGCCCGATCGAGTCGTGCCATGACGCCGGGTGAGGCTGTGCCGAGAGTCAATCGCCGAGGCCATTACATCATCGGCGCGACGCCGTCTTTGCCGACATTCACCCGGTTGGCAGTCAACTTTCCGTCCGCGGCTTTCGTCGCGTTCAGAAACACCGTTTCTCCGGGTTTCAGGTCGGCTCGCTCCCCGGTGACGTAACTCATGATCCCGGCCGTGGGCGGCACGATCAGCTTTGTCGTCGCCCCATCCTTGTGGCCCACGGTCAGCTCCCGGCCCGACGCGGCGGTCACCGCCCCGGTCACCGTGCCGTTCGTCATCTTGCTGCCCGGCTCCAGATCCCAGTCACGATGCCCGTCGCCGGTGCCGCGCATCGCTTCCGGAAAAATCCGAACCTCGATCGCGGTCATCGTGCCGTCGGCAGCGGTGCGGGTCGTGGTGCCGACATAGGAGTTGGGGCCGATCGCGCTCAGCTCAGCCTTTTTCACGGTCATGACCAGCAGCGGCTCGGTCAGCACGATCTCCTGCTTCGATCCATCGCGCGCAGTGACGGTCAGCAGATTGCCCGCCATCGACGCGATCGTGCCGCGTATCCGCGCCGGCGCCGGTGTTCCTTGCGCCGGCGTCCCCTGAGCCCAGGAGAGGCGGGGCGCGAGGGCGGGGGCAACGAGAAGAAGTGCAGAAAGAAAGCCACGCCGGTCCATGGGAACATCTCCGTATTTTCAGGGGTGACGCGTCAGACCGTTGGTTTGTTCCCTCGAAAGGCACGGGATCGCGCCAAACGCGGAGAAATCCGCCCCATGGCCCGTGCCCGCCGCCTCTTGGCGATGTTCCGGCCAGCCCGATGCGGTGGCCATTCTGGAAGTTGCCACCGGGAGGCTGCAACCGGGAGGCCGCAACTGGGAGGCCGCAACCGGGAGGCTGCCATCGGGAGGCTGCCACCGGGAGGCCGCCACTTCGGCGCTGCCACAGGGACAGGACAATCGCTTGCATGTGGCCGCGTGCCGTTCTCCGTCATGGCACGGCTCGACCGGGCCATCGGAACCGGCGCCGGCGGCCCCGTTTACAAAGAAATCGCCGTGCGGGATCTTCCGGTGCCTTCGTTCCCGAGGCGGTACCGCTCCAGATGGCCCGGTAGAGCCGTGCCATGACGGGCAGATGCACAGTGGTGTCGTTCAAGCGATTGCCCTGGCCACAGGGACGCCGCCACGTGGCCCCTGCCACCGCGCGAGCCCCGGCGCGTCGAGATAAGCCGCGACCCATCCCCGGGACGCGCCCGGGGATGGCGAGATCGCGGCCGGTTTACATCGGCGGCGCGACGCCGTCTTTGCCGACGGTGACGCGGTCTGCCGACAGCTTACCCTCGGCCGACTTCGCAGCGATCAGGAAAACCGGCGCGCCAGGCTTCAGATCGACGCGTTCGGCGGGCGCGAAGGTGACAACCGGCGTATTCGGCGGCACGTAAACAGTGTTGCTACTGTCTTTGAAGCCGATCGACAATTCCCGGCCCGAGGCCGCCGTCACCGCGCCCTTCACCGTGCCGTTGGTCATCATGCTGCCAGGTTCCAGATCCCAGGCGTAATGCCCCTCGCCGCGGCCGCGCATCGCCTCTGGAAAGACCAGCACTTCCAGCGCGGTCAGTTTCCCGTCCGTGCCGGTTTTCGTCGCGACGCCGATATAAGCGCCGGGCGCGATCGAACCCAGTTCGACCTTTTTCACCGTCCCAACGGTATAGGTCTCGGCCAGCGCGATTTCCAGCTTCTGGCCGTCGCGGCTGTTCACCGTCAGCGTGTTGCCGTTCAGCGCGGCGATCGTGCCGCGAACGCGCGTTGGCGGCGCGGTTTGCGCCCAGGCGGCGGCGCAGGAGAAACCGCTCAGCAGCGCAGCGGTCAGAAACAGGCGTCGATTCACGTTAACCTCCCTTTGATATGCCATGGCCCCTTGTCCTTCTCCTGGACGTGCGGACAATGGCCTTCATTCCCATCCATCTCGAAAGGATGTCCCGTATGGCCCGGATTGCCACCCTCTACCACAACCCGAAATGCGGTACATCGCGGAAAGTACTGGGCTGGCTGCGGGAAGCGGGGATCGAGCCCGCGATCGTCGAATATCTGAAAACCCCGCCAACATCGATGGAAATGGCGGCCCTGTTGGCCAAGATGGGCCTGACGCCACGCGCGGTGTTGCGCCGCAAGGAAGCCGCCTACGCCGAACTCGGCCTCGATTCACCGGACAAAACCGATGCCGAAATTCTCGCCGCACTGGCCTCGCATCCGATCCTGATGGAGCGGCCGATTCTCGTCACCGCCAAGGGCGCGGTCCTGTGCCGGCCCGCGGAGCGCGCGCGCGACGTCATGTGACGGCATGAACCGCGTCCCTTCAGCCTTCTGACCGGCGAACCCGATGTCCCCTCCCGTCGACCGTGTGAACTCCGACCCCGCAATCCCCGCCCGCACCTCTGTCGTGGTGATCGGCGGCGGCATCGCGGGCGTCTGCACGGCGTTCTTTCTGGCGCGCGAGGGCATCCCCGTCGTCCTGTGCGAAAAGGGTGAAATCGCGGGCGAACAATCCAGCCGCAACTGGGGCTGGGTCCGGAAAATGGGCCGCGATCCCCGCGAAATTCCGCTGGCCGTCGAGGCGCTGCGGCTGTGGAACGGCCTGGACAAGGAAATCGAGGGCGAGACCGGGTTTCGCCGCACCGGAATCGTTTATCTCTGCCGCACTGCGCGCGATCTGGCGCGGCGCACGCTGTGGCTGGAACAGGTGGGGCAGCCGAACAAGCTCGACAGCCGTCTGCTGACCCGCGATCAGATGGCACTGATTGTCCCGGGCCTCGCGGGCGATTGGGCGGGCGCGCTGTCCACGCCAAGCGACGGGCGGGCGGAACCGTCGAAGGCGGTGCCCGCGATCGCCGAAGCGGCGCGGCGGCACGGCGCGGTGATCCTGACCGGCTGCGCGGTGCGCGGGATCGAAACGACCGGCGGACGAATTTCCGGCGTCGTCACCGAAAAAGGCCCGATTGCCTGCGATCAGGCGGTGCTGGCGGGCGGTGTCTGGTCGCGGCTGTTCTGCGGCAACATGGGTCTCGATCTGCCGCAGCACCGGGCGAACTCGACCGTCATGCGCATCGATCCGGTGGCGGGCGGTCCCGAAACCTCTGCCGGCGGGCCGGGCTTCGGCCTGCGCAAGCGGCTGGACGGCGGCTACACGGTCGGCAATTGGAGCCGGAACAGCGTCGATCTCGTTCCCGATTCCGCCCGCCAGGCCCGCGCCTTTTTCCGCATGTGGTGGGCGCACCGCAAGGAAACCAAACTGCGTCTGGGCCGCGCCTGGCTGCGCGCCGGCGTCGCTCCCCGCCGTTGGGCGCTCGATCGGGAGTCGCCGTTCGAACGGGTGCGAATCCTCGATCCCGCGCCATCCCCGCGCATCCTGGCGCAAGCAAGCGCGCGCCTGATCGAGGCCTTTCCCGTCATGTACGGGCTGCGTGTCACCGATTCCTGGGCCGGCGCCGTCGATGTCGCACCGGACGGCCTGCCCACGCTCTCGGCCGTGGAGGCGGTTCCCGGGTTCTTCGTCGCCACCGGGTTCACCGGCCACGGGTTCGGGATCGGTCCGGGCGCAGGGAAGCTGATGTCGCAACTGGTCACCGGACAAACCCCGATGGTGGACCCGGCGCCTTTCCGCTACAGCCGCTTCGCCGAACGGCCGCGCCCCCGCCCTTCGCCTTTGGCATAGGAGATTTTCGTCATGGCGTCCTTCCCGATCGCGCGTCTGCGCCGCCTGCGCGCCAACCCCACGTTTCGCGATATGATGCGCGAGACCACGGTCACATTGGACGATCTGATTTATCCCATTTTCGTCGAGGAAGAACTGGACGATTATGCGCCGGTGGAGAGCATGCCCGGTATCAACCGTATCCCGGAGAAAAAGCTCGGCGCCGCGATCAAGGAGATACGCGCAGCAGGGATCAAGGCCGTCATGACCTTCGGGGTCAGCCGCCATAAGGACGAGACCGGCAGCGATTCCTGGAATGAAAATGGCCTGCTGGCACGCATGACGAAGCGCGCCAAGGACGCGGCGCCGGACATGATGGTGATCTCGGATACGTGTTTCTGCGAATACACATCGCACGGCCATTGCGGCGTCATCCATGGCGAGGACGTCCATAACGATCGCACGATCGAAAATCTGGGCCGCCAGGCCGTGGTCGCGGCGCGCGCGGGCGCGGACATGATCGCGCCGTCGGCGATGATGGACGGCCAGGTCGCGGCGATCCGGTCGGCGCTGGACCAGGCGGGTTTTTCGAACACGCCGATCATGGCGTACTCGTCCAAATTCGCCTCCGCCTTCTACGGTCCGTTCCGCGCGGCGGCGGGTTGCGACCTGATCGGCGATCGCAAGGCCTATCAGATGGACCCGCTGAACGGGCGCGAAGCCATCCGCGAGTCCATGATCGACGAGGCCGAGGGCGCCGATATCCTGATGGTCAAACCCGCGTTGCCGTATCTGGATATTCTGTCCCAGATACGCGCCCGCAGCCTGCTGCCTTTGGCCGCGTATCAGGTGAGCGGCGAATACGCGATGATCAAGTTCGCCGCGCTGGCGGGCGCGATCGACGAGCACCGGGTGGTTCGGGAGACGTTGGGCGGAATCAAACGCGCGGGCGCCGATCTGATCATGACCTATTTCGCGATGGATATCGCGCGCGAAGGGTTCTGAACCGGGACGGCGGCGGGCGCCTGTTCAAGGCGCTCGATTACGCCGGCGCGGAATTTCGGAACGGCTTTACGTCGATGGTATTCACCCGTTGTTCGGCCTGCCAAGCATCGTATTGCACCTGAAGATCGAGCCACAGGCGAATATTCGTGTTCGGAAAAGCCTTGGCCAAACGGATCGCCATGTCTCGCGAAATATCCGTGTGCCCGTTCACCAGTTCGGACAATGCCTTGCGCGACACGCCGAGGCCCGCGGCGGCGTCCTTCACGGTCAGTTCGATCGGTTCGAGATAAAGACCTCGGAGAATTTCACCGGGGTGCGGCGGATTATGCATTTTCATGGCCGTGGGCCTTCCTTTAATGATAATCGGCCAGATCGGCATTGGTCGCGTCCCGCCCGTCGAACTCGAATACAATTCGCCAATTCCCCGAGACCGAGACGGCGTATTGTCCCTTTCGGTCCCCACTCAGGGGGTGCAACCGCATCCCCGGAATATCCATCGCCGCCGGTTCGATCGCGAGGTTCAGTTGCGCCAAAATCAGCCGAATCTTGCGGACGATCTGGGCGGAAACCCCGCTGGCGATGCCGGTCGAGAACAACCGCTCAAGCCCCTTATGGCGAAACCGAAGGATCATCTACGGTGTGTAACCTAAAGGGTTACTTTTGTCGATAAGATTTGAGACACGCCGAGTGGCGCCGGTTCGAAAGCGCCGGGTACGGCCGCCAGACCCTCCAGGGCACAAACCTGCACTGCGCGCCAACAATCCTTGCGGCCGTGCCGCCGCGCAATCGACGGCCTGGCCGACGTACACGGCCGGCAGTATAAAACAACCCCAACGCCCCAACGCCCCAACGCCGCGCCGTCACAGCCCGTATTTTTTCCGCCACTCCAGACCCGCGACCGTATCGCCGGCGGGACGGTATTCGCAGCCAACCCAGCCCATGTATCCCAGTTCGTCCATCCGCCGGAACACGTAATCCCAACCGATTTCCCCCGTGCCCGGCTCATTGCGCGCGGGCACGTCCGCGATCTGCATATGGCCGATGACCGGCATGAATTTCTCCATGTTCTTCGTAATGTCACCCTCGGTAATCTGAACATGGTAAACGTCGAACTGGAGCCCGATCCGATCCGGGCCAATCGCCTCCACGAACGCCGCACCCTGGGCCTGCGTGTTGAGAAAATACCCGGGCATGTCGCGGTGATTGATCGGTTCGATCGTCAATTGCACGCCCGCGGGTTTGGCCTGCTCTGCAGCCCAGGAGAGGTTGGCGGCATAGACGGCGGCGGCGGTGGTCAGTGAAGCGTCCGGCGCAAGTATGCCCGCCATGCAGTGGACCCGGCGGCATTCCATGGTCGAGGCATAATCCAGCGCGCGTTTCACCGATTCGCGGAATTCCGCCTGGCGTCCGGACAGCGCCGCGACGCCCCGTTCGCCTTTGGCCCAATCGCCGGGCGGCATGTTGAACAGGCACTGGGTCAGGCCTTCCCCCACCAGGCGGCTGCGCAACTCGGCGGCCGGAAATTCGTAAGGGAACAGGAATTCGACACCTTCGAACCCCGCCTTGCGCGCGGCCGCGAAGCGTTCCAGGAACGGAATTTCATTGAACAGCATCGACAGATTGGCGGCCAGGCGAGGCATGGTGGAACTCCTATCCAACGGCGCCGAAGCCTACACGGCGGTCCAATCGTTGACCAGCCGGGCGGAATTGCGCGCATGAAGACCGAAAAAGTGCTGATGGCACTGTTGCTTGGGGGTGTCGGGGCGGGCTGCCTCGCGGTGCTTTACCCGTTTCTGTCGGCCACGCTGTGGGCCGGTATTTTGGTTTACAGCTCGTGGCCGGTGCACGAGTGGGTGCGCGCGAACCTGCGCCTGGGGCGCACCGGAACCGCGCTGGCCATGGTCGCGCTGACGGCCATTGTCGTGGTGCTTCCCATTGCCCTCGCCGCGCCCAGTGGCAGCGACGACGCGACGCAGTTGCGCAAGACGATCGAGGCGGCATTGAAGGGCGGGTTGCCCGCGGCGCCACGCTGGCTGGCGGATGTTGCCCTGGTCGGCCCCAACCTGGCGGACCTCTGGGATCATTGGGCCGCCGACATCGGCGCGCTGCTGGAAGCGCTCCGTCCCTTCCTTGGCACCATCCTGGAAAGCGGCTTGAGCGTGCTTCTGGGCATCGCGAATGGCGTGGCGATGTTCTTGCTGTCGCTGTTCGTCGCGTTCTTCTTTTATCTGCATGGCGAGGCGATCGCCGCCCGGTTGCGCCTGATCCTGCTCCGCGTCGCGGGCGGGCGGGCAGAGCGGCTGATCGCCGTGACCGGCGCCACGATCCGTGGCGTTGTCTACGGCATCGCCGGCACCGCGATCGTGCAGGGGATTCTCACGTCGTTTGGCCTCTGGCTGTCGGGCGTGCCGCGCCCGCTGCTTCTGGGGGTGGTCGCCGGGCTGCTGTCGGTACTGCCGATCGGCGCGCCCGCCATCTGGATTCCCGCGTCGCTGTGGTTGATGGGCACCGGGCATGTCGCCTGGGGGATTTTCCTCGCCATTTATGGGACGGTGGCGATCTCTGGCGCCGACAGCATCATCCGGCCATGGTTCATTGCGCGCGGCGCGCATCTGCCGTTTCTGCTGACCATCCTCGGGGTGCTTGGCGGGGTTCTGGCCTTTGGGCTGCTGGGGGTTTTCGTCGGACCCGTGTTGCTCGGGACCGGGCATACGCTGATGAACGAATGGCTGAAGCGCGACGAACCGGAAACGCCGCCGTCCGGCAGGTAATTGCATGCCGGGATTGGCGTGCGGCCGATACCCAGGACAACCGCGTGAATGTGGCCGTATGCCTTGCACCGTCATGGCACGGCTCGACCGGGCCATCCGAACCGGCGCCGGCGGTTCCGTTCGCGAAGAAATCGCCGCAGAGGACCATTCGGTGCCTTCGGTCCCGAAACGATGCCGCTGCGTATGGCACGGTCGAGCCGTGTCATGACTGGAACGGGCACAGCGGTGACGTTCAAGCGATTGCCTTGGGCCGATACCGATTGGACATCGGCGCTACTGGCGGGTAACCTTCCTTTCACCACACGGCCGAGGGAGGAAAAACGCATGCCAGTAACCTGGAAAGACTCCGTCACGGACATCGCGGGAACGAAAATGCATCTGTCGCGGGCTGGATCGGGCAAAACCGTGCTGATCCTGCATCACGACATTGGCACACTCGCGCGTTTACCGTTTTACGACACGCTGGCCGAACAATTCGACGTTCTGGTTCCGCATCATCCGGGCTGGGGCAAATCGGAACGGCCGGAGTGGCTGCGCCATCCTCGCGATATCGCCGCCATGCACACCTGGCTGCTGGCGGAACTCGGTGTCGAGGACGTGAACCTCGTCGGTCTGGGCTTTGGCGGGTGGATCGCCGCCGAAATGGCCAGTCAGTCGCCGCGGAGTTACCGGCGTCTCAGCCTGGTCGCGCCCATGGGGATCAAGCCGCCCGAGGGCTTTATCGCCGATCAGGCGATTGTCTCTTATCTCGATTATCCGGAAGCGGGGTTCCACAGCCAGGACGCTTTCGCGCGAGTCTATGGCGGGGTCGATACCGACCAGTTGGAACAATGGGACATCTGCCGCGAGATGTGCTTCCGCACCGCGTGGAAGCCCTACATGTACAGCCAGACCTTGCCGCATCTTCTGGGCGGCGTGCGCACGCCCGCGCAGGTGATCTGGGGCGACGACGACCGGATCGTTCCGATCTGCGCCGGTCATGCCTACGTCAAAGCTCTTCGTAACGCCACCATGACCACCATCGCCGCCTGCGGCCACTTCGCGGAAATGGAACAACCCGCGCAGGTCGCCAAACTCGTCGCCGACTTCGTCAACGCCGCCTGAAGGAGGACCGCCACCATGCATATGATGTATTTTACCGAGCAGCCGATGTCGGCCTACGACGCCCAAAAAGGCCTCGATTACGGCGCGACCGCGCTGACCTTCTCCAACAGCAACTTCGATTCGGCCGAAGGCAGCCGCCTGTATAACGAATACCTGGAAGACTACATCCTGGCCGAGGAATGCGGCGCCGACGGGATCATGCTGAACGAGCATCATAACGCGCCGTTCTGCATGCAGGCGAAAACCAACATTTTCGCCGCGATCCTCGCCGCCGCCACAAAACGCGTCAAAATCGTCATTCTGGGTAATCCCCTGCCGCTTTGCGACAATCCGATCCGCATGGCCGAGGAACTGGCCATGATCGACATGATTTCCAAAGGCCGCCTGGTCCCGGGTTTCGTGCGCGGCGGCGGGCAGGAACAGCTCGCATCCGGGGTGAACCCGGCTTTCAATCGCGAACGTTTCATCGAAGCACACGACCTGATCCAGCGCATCTGGACCGAGCCCGGTCCGTTCCGCCACGAAGGCACGCATTATCAGCACCGCACGGTCAATCCATGGGCCGTTCCGATGCAGAAACCGTATCCGCGGGTATGGGTGCCGGGCGTGCTGTCGAAAGAAACGATTATCTGGACGGCACAACAACGTTATCCGTACATCGCGCTGAACACCGCGATCGACCACACGAAGGAAATCTTCAAGCTCTATTCCCAGACCGCCGCCGATTGCGGCTATGTCGCCGGGCCTGAGAATTTCGGCTACCTGATCCGCGTCCATGTGCAGGACACCGAAGAAAAAGCCCTGGAAAACGCGCGTCAGTTCATGTGGATGCAAGGCGAGTTCACCGGACTCGCGCATCCCGTCTGGGCTAATCCGTCGGGGTATTTCTCGCCGTCGGGACGCCGTGGCTTCGTGGATTTCGCGACCGGCCGGGCCAAGAACCCCCGGGGAGCGATGACATTCGAAGAGCAGGTCGAAAGCACCATGATCGTCGCCGGAACGCCGAAGCAGGTGACCGAAAAGCTGAAGTGGATCATCGAAAACACCCGGCCGGGCATCATGGGCATCTGGGCCAACGACGGCAACGTCAGCGCCGTGGACCGGAAACGGTGCATCGAACTGCTGTTCAAGGAAGTGGTGCCGGAAGTAAAGGCGCACGGCGCGAAACTGGGCTTGTTGGATCCGTGGGAGGCAAACGCGCCCGTGCATTTGCGGTATTCCACCGACCTGAAATCCCGGGCCGTCGCGGCAGAGTAAACGACCGGGAATCTGGCTCCGGGGTTTTGGAGAGAGACGGTTCAGGGACCCAGGGGGACGTTTCAACGTCCCCCTGGGTCCCTTTCTTGTTTCAGACAAAAACGATCGCGGCCCAGGGACCGGGTCCGGCTTGGGGGCGAGGGGCGCCCGCCTTTACGCAGCGGGATAACGGCGGCGTGAACATAAATTCTGACTTTCCCCGCCATGGTCAGAATTTTCCCCGCCATGGTCCGGAATTTCCCCGTCACGGTCAGGCTTTTCCCCGTCACGGTCAGCCTTTTCCCCGTCACGGTCAGGCTTTTCCCCGTCATGGTTCGGCTCGACCGGACCATCGGGCGCGGCACGGCGCTGCGAAGGCCGGCACCGCCCGCCGCCGAACGCACCCGGAACCGCGGTCCCACACCGCGCCCAACGGCCAAACCGAGCCATGACGGCGCGACAACAGCCCCCGCATTGCAATTCCCACCAACGGCCTGATCCCGGCACGCATGCTCCCCCACCGGCCGCCTGTCTGACCCTACCCCACCGGACCTCAACGTTTCGTCAACCTTTGTCTGCGCATCCTGCCGCCGCCACGGAACAGGAGCATCGGGATGGGCGCTTTTTCCTCCGCCGCCTATTGGGATACACGTTACCGCGCCGGCGGAAACTCCGGCGCCGGCTCGTTTGGGCGGCTCGCACGTTACAAGGCCGGGGTCGTCAACGGCCTGATCGAGGCGAACAAAGTCGCCAGCATGATCGACCTTGGCTGCGGCGACGCCGCGCAGCTTGCGCTCCTCCGCCTGCCGGCCGCGTACACCGGGGTGGATGTCTCGCCCGCCGCGCTGGCCTTGTGCGCGGTGCGTCATCCGTCGCTGCGGTTCGCCGCGCCCGAGGCGCTGGACAGCATTCCGCCGGCGGAGCTGACCATTTCAATGGATGTTCTGTATCATCTCGTCGAAGACGAGGTATTCGACGCCATGTTACGAACCTTGTTCGACTGGTCTACGCGTTTTGTCGCGATATACGCAAGCAACGCCGACGTGGGCTGGACCTCGCCGCATGTGCGCCACCGGTGTTTTACCGATCGCATCGCCGCGATGCGATCGGCGTGGCGGCTGCTGGCGCATGTGCCGAACCCATTTCCGTATCATCCCGCGCGGCCAACCGAGACCTCGTTTTCGGATTTTTATATTTATGGAAAAGCAGGGACCGGCTGCGTGCTGAAAATACCCGCGCTGGTTTGAACAGACCCATGTGTTCCGGCGCGCATTCCGCAATGTCACGGCCGCCCCCGCGGGCAGCGTTCGACAACGCCCCCGCTGGCATTGACCCAGATCCGGCGGCAGGTTCGCCCCCCGCCCGCGCCTTGCGCCGGGCCCGTGGCGGCGAGTCTCGGAACGATGTAACGTCGCCGCCATGACACATGTGCGCGCGGTGATTTTCGACGCCTACGGGACCTTGCTGGATATCCACGCGGCCATGGCGAAACACGCGGGCCGTCTCGGTGCCAACTGGCCCGCGATCAGCGCCGACTGGCGCGCCAAACAACTGGAATATAGTTGGGTCCGTAGCCTCGCCGGTCCCACCCACCACCGCGATTTCTGGCGATTGACCGAAGATGCCCTCGCCTGGGCCGCCGCCCGTCACGGCGTGTCGGACGCCGCTGTACTGGCGGACATTCTGATGGCCTACCGTCATCTCGATCCATACCCCGAAGTGCCGATCGTCCTCCGCCAGATCCGCGATCTGGGTTTGCCGCGCGCCATCCTGTCGAATGGCGAACCCGGGATGCTGGCGGACGCCACGAAATCTGCGGGACTCGATCATTTACTGGATGAAATATTGAGTATTGAATCTGTCGGCGTCTTCAAGCCCGATCCTCGGGTCTACCGTCTCGCGGGTGCGCGTTTCGGGCTCGCGGGCAGCCAGATGGCCTTCGTGTCGTCGAACCCCTGGGATGCCTTCGGCGCCCATGCGTTCGGGTTCCAGGTTTTCTGGGTCAACCGGACCGGCCAGCCCGCCGAATACGGATTGCGCCAGTTCGCCACCGAGCTGCCCGATCTCGCCAGCCTGCCCGACGCGCTGCGATGACCCCCCCCGCGCGCCTTGAAGCCGCGATCGCGTTGCTGGACGCGATCGACGCGGCACCGAAACGCCCCGCCGATGCGGTGGCGAACGATTTCTTCCGCGAACGCCGTTATATCGGCTCCGGCGACCGGCGCGCAGTGTCGGAACGGGTGTGGCGCGTGCTGCGATCCGCGCGCCGCCTGGCCTGGTGGACCGGCAAGGACGCGCCGCGCCTGATGGTCGCCGCATCGCTGCTGACCGAGGGCTGGACCTTGTCCGGCGTCGCCGATTCCTACGCCGGCGGACGCTTCGGACCGGCGGGCCTGGAGCGCGGCGAATACAACGCGCTGCGCCGGATCGAGGGGCAGACGCTCGATCACCCGGATATGGAGGCGCCCGTCCGGTTTGAAATGCCGGACTGGTTGTATCCCCGGATGCAGGCGCGGTTCGGCGATCGCCTGGCCGAGGAAATGGCGGCGTTGCAGGAGCCCGCGCCGTTGGATCTGCGCGTCAACCTGCTGAAGGGCACGCGGGAGGAAGCCCGCGCCGCGCTGGCCGCCGAAGGGCTGGAGGCGAAACCGACCCCGATCTCGCCCTGGGGTCTGCGCATCGAGGGACGCCGGCTCGTGACGTCCGGGGCGGCGTTTCAGTCCGGCCTGATCGAAATTCAGGATGAAGGCAGCCAGGTGATCGCCGCGCTGACCGATGCGCGGCCGGGCATGCGGGTCGTCGATTGGTGCGCGGGCGCGGGGGGGAAAACCTTGGCGTTGGCGGCGGCGATGGGCAATCGCGGGCAGATCGTGGCCTGCGATGTGTCGGGTTCGCGCCTGGACGGGGCGGTGCGGCGGTTGCGCCGCGCAGGCGTTAACAACGTGGAACGGCATCTGGTGGTACCCGGCGACAAATGGGCGAAGCGGCGGGCGGCGGCGTTCGATCGCGTGCTGGTCGATGCTCCCTGCACCGGCACCGGCACCTGGCGGCGCAACCCGGACGCGCGCGCCCGCCTGACGGAAACGGACCTCTTGGAACTGACGCGGAAACAGGCCGCTATTCTCGACACCGCAAGTACACTTGTGAGGCCCGGAGGGCGGTTGATCTATGGGACGTGCTCGCTTCTTGGCGAGGAAAACGAAGAACAGGTCGCGGCATTTTTAACCCGTCATCCGGATTTCACCCTGATGCCGCTGGCCCAGGCCTGGCTGGTCGAAGGGGGAGGGGCGTTGGACGGGGAGATGTTGTCCCTGACCCCCGCGCGCAACGGCACGGACGGGTTCTTCGCGGCCGTGCTGGGGCGGGCAACTTGATCGCGATCCGGAAAGCGCGGATCGCCGACGCGGTGGCGATCGCGGCGGTGCATGTGGCGGCGTGGCGCAATACCTACCCTGGCATTTTGCCTGATTCGTATCTGGCGAAACTGTCCGTCTCGCGCCAGGCGGTGCATTACGATCAGGCGATCCGGGGCGGCACGGGGGTGCTGGTGGCGATTGCCTCGGGTGCCGACGTGGCGCCGGGCAACGCTGCGCGCATTGTCGGATTTACGACCGCGGGTAAGGCGCGCCGCAGCGAAATCGGCGGTCAGGTATTGGGGGAAGGCGAGATCGAGACGCTTTACGTGCTCGACGATTGGCGGGAACGCGGCGTTGGCCGCCGCCTGCTGCGCGCCGCCGCGGCGCATCTGGCAGAGGGCGGGTGCAAATCCGCGTTTCTGTGGGTGCTGCGCGACAATCCGTCCCGCTGGTTTTACGAGCGTCTGGGCGGCCGTTCGGTCGCGGAGGCGTCGATTCAGGTCGCCGGTCAGGGCCTTGTGCAGACGGCCTTCGTCTGGGACCCGATCGAGCGGCTGCTGGCGACCCCGCCGCGGGAGTCCTGACACGCGGCCGGTTCGCCGCCCGCCCGCGCCCCCCCGTGAGACTGAGGATTTTTCCGCAGACATGCGCGTTTTGCTCGCACTGATAGTCGTGACGGTCTTCGGCGCTGTCTGGCTGTTCGATACCGCCGCCCTGATTCAACTGGCCGGGTACTGCGTGTCCGGGGGCTGCGGGGTGCCGCCGGTCTGGTTCGGGATCGCGGCCGGGGCGGGGCTCCTGATCTGGTTCGTGTCCAGATGGCGGCGGCCCGCCGCGGGGGCAGCGAGGCGGCGGCCCGGGAAACGGAGTGCGCGGACGCCCGGTGCCAAAAAAGCGGTGGCGCGCCGGCCGGGTGCGGGAAAAGCGGCGTCCGTGGCAAAGAAAAAGCCGGCGAAACCGCGGGCCGGAACACCGACAGAGGTCTGACCCCCGCAGCGTGTGGGTCCGCCATCGACGCGATAACGGCGCTTCACCCGGGGCGCCATCCGTTTCACGCCGTGACGGCAATGGACGGCCGGACAAGCGAGCCTGGGACGCTTTCGGCTGGCCGGCCCGCGAGGCGGGCAGGGCGGGATCGCCTTTCTCGGTGCGGGCGACGTCCCACGGAATGAGGCAAGAAGAGTGTTTTCGGCAATGCTCCAGAAATCGCTTGTCCGCCAGGCCGGGAAGGATCAAAATAAAGTCCGAAAATATTTTTTGTTTGGGTTTTGATATGAAAACTTCAACCGCCCTCGCGATTCTGATGGCGCTGCCCGCCGCCGCTTTGGCCACGCCCTCCGGCGAATACTCGCGGGCCCGCATCGACAATACCAGTTGCGGGCTGAATGCGGCCTCCACCGCCACCTGCGCCATCGGCTCGACCAGCGCCA
The DNA here is from genome assembly GCA_043782125.1 of Acetobacteraceae bacterium. Taxonomy (GTDB): domain Bacteria; phylum Pseudomonadota; class Alphaproteobacteria; order Acetobacterales; family Acetobacteraceae; genus Rhodopila. The sequence goes on from JAYWAX010000631.1 coordinate 19,909, forward strand.
GCGCGAACGATCCCGCCGTGTCGGCCGCCGCCGCGCAAGCCAGCCTCGCCAACGCGACAGTGTCCATAAGCGCCAGTTCCAACGGGACGTTCGGGAGCTTTGCAGAGGGCTTGGCCGAATTCTGGGACAGCTTCGCGTTTCAGGGCGTTTTGCCCGGCCAAATGGCAACGCTGACGATTTCGGGCCATGCCAGCCACACCGGATCCGCGTCGCTGAACTATTTCGCCGAACTCGCGCCCGCCGGCACGATTTTTCCGCCCGATGGCGGCAATGGCGCGCTTACCGCCGTTCCCAACGACGGCGACTGGACCGTCTCCACCTCCTGGGCGATCGCCAACGGCACTCTGGACAACGGCGCTTACATTTTGAACGCGGGATTGCGGGGAACGACGGCGCTGTGCGGCGCCGATGGATGCCCGGGAGATTTGCTGGCGAATGCCTCGGTGCAATTGGTGCTGCCCGATGGCGTGACGTTTACCGCCAGCACGGCCTCGGCTGTCGCGGACATCCCAGAGCCCGCGTCCATGTCGCTGCTGGCGCTGCTGCCCGGCCTGGCCTGGCTGCGCGGCGTGTCCCGGGCCAGACGCCGCGATCGCGCCGCCGCCGATTGACTTCGCGGCGCGCCGGGGCACTGTTCCGTCCAACGCCGTTGCGGAAATGGCGAGCGGAGGGGACGATGCGTCTGGTTTTACGTTTGGTATGTGCGGTTCTGACATTGGTTGCCATGGCCGGACCGGCGCTGGCGCAACAATCCGGCGGCATTCTGCGGATCACGCATCGCGACAGCCCAGCGAGCATGTCGATACACGAAGAGGGCACCAACTCGGTCCTGACACCGATGATGTCGGTCTTCAACAACCTGGTCGTATACGATCAGCACAAAAAACAAAACAGCCTGAACACCATTGTTCCCGAACTCGCGACGTCCTGGACGTGGAACGAGGAACGGACGCGGGTGACGTTTAAATTGCGCGAAGGCGTGAAATGGCACGACGGCAAGCCGTTCACCGCGCGCGACGTCGAATGCACCTGGAACAAGTTGATGGGGAAATCCCCCGACAAGTTCCGCTTGAATTTCCGCGAGGGTTGGTATGCCAATCTGGCGGAGGTCGTGGCGAACGGCGATTTCGAAATTACGTTTCATATGAAACGGGCTCAGCCGGCGTTTCTGGCGCTGCTCGCGTCCGGGTATTCCCCGGTTTACCCATGCCATGTGCCGTCCGCGACGATGCGCACGCGTCCGATCGGCACGGGTCCGTTCAAACTGGCGGAATTCAAGGCGAACGAGTCGATCAAGCTGGTACGCAATTCCGATTACTGGAAACCGGGCCTGCCTTATTTGGACGGGATCGAGTTCTCGATCATCCCCAATCGCTCCACCGCGATTCTGGCCTTCGTCGCGGATAAGTTCGACATGACGTTCCCCTATGAAATCCCGGTGCCGCTGGTGAAGGATGTCACGAGTCAGGATCCGAAGGCGATTTGCGAACTTACGTCCAGCAATGTCAGCACGAACCTGTTGGTGAACCGGGAAAAGCCGCCTTTCGACAACCCCGCGATACGGCGCGCCATGGCGCTGACCCTGGACCGTCAGGCGTTTATCGATCTGCTGTCGGAAGGGAAGAACGATTTGGGCGGCGCGATGCTGGCGCCACCGGAAGGCGTTTGGGGCCTGCCGCCGGAAATTCTCCGCGGTATCTCCGGTTATGGAAGCAACGTTGAGCAAAACCGCGAGGCAGCGCGCAAAATCATGCGCGAGCAGGGCTATGGCCCCGATAAGCGGCTGGCGGTGAAAGTTTCGACGCGCAACATCTCGCCTTATAAAGACCCGGCGGTGGTGTTGATCGACCAGTTGAAGCAAATCTATATCGATGGAGAACTGGATGTCATCGAAACGTCCATCTGGTTTCCCAAGGTAACCCGGCGGGACTTCGTCGTCGCGTTAAACCTGACCGGCAGCGGTGTCGACGATCCGGACCAGCAGTTCCTGGAAAATTATGCGTGTGGCGCGCAGCGGAACTACACCGGATATTGCAACAAAGAGATCGACGCGCTGATCGTCCGCCAGTCGGAGGAGCGGGATCAGGACAAGCGCCGGACACTGGTCTGGGAGATCGACCGGCGGTTGCAAGAAGATATCGCGCGGCCGATCATCTATCATGGGCGGGGCGCCACCTGCTGGCATCCGCGCGTGAAAAACATGACCATTATGGTCAACAGCATTTATAATGGATGGCGGTTCGAGGATGTCTGGCTGGCCAAGGAGCCGTGACGGGTTGGCGGTCTTATACAAACCCGCCGGACGATTGACTCTCGGCACGCCTTCGCCCCCTCGTCATGGCACGCCTTCGCCCCCTCGTCATGGCCCGGCTTCGCCCCCTCGTCATGGCCCGGCTCGACCGGGCCATCGGGCGCGGAAAATCGATCGAACGAGAGGCGCCTTCCGTGGTTTGTCGTGCCCACTCTCGCAATGGGCTATCGCTCCGGATGGCACGCCCCCGATCGGGCCACCGGGTGCGGCACGCAGTTCGACGAACCGCACGTCGCGCGGCGGGGGTAGCGCTTATTCGCATAGGCCGTGCCGCTCCCGGTGGCCCGATCGCGGCGGGCCAAGACGCGGAGAGGCAAGAGTCAACCTTTCAAGCCCCGGGTATGATTTGACGGACACCGCGCAGGTACATCCGGCGGCCGTCGAGTGAAGCAGCAGTGTCGTACCCTGGGAGATCTCCTCGCGTTTTCGGGCAAGCGGAGCAGCGGCATGCTGTGAACCAAGGGGACTATTTCGACGATGCCCCGAAGGCGGCGCTGTGCCAACGCTTGCCCCTGGGAAGGCGCCACAGGAGTATTACAACCACGGAACGATTGACCGGCGCCATGGGTGATCCAATGCGTCCGCTGTTGTGGGTTTCCAAAATCTCGAATTGCAGAAATTGGCGGACGAAACCAGCTTAAAGTTACTATTACGAAACTATATGCCTGACACGTCGAAATGGAACAAAATCGAACATCGTACGTGCTGCCACATCGCCCAGACGTGGCATGGAAAGCCGCGCGTCAGCCGCCACGCCGCCGTCGTCGTACACGTCTCCGCGACCACAACCAAAACAGGCCTCACAGTGCGCTGCGAGCTGGATGAGCATCGATCCCAATGGGATAAAGGTAAATGGCGAGCCGCAACATC